>CALDZS010000001.1 GCA_937944065.1 uncultured Amylibacter sp.
CTACGACGTGCCTGACAAACTGGCGCGACGTGTTCTGACATTCTCTGCAATGAAAGCGCAAATTAATACGGTCGTCATAATTAAAACAATTGTTGGCGCAGGTGCGCTATCGATGAAAACGCTGGCATAAATGCCCACCAACGAACTGAAGACCGCGACAGCCACCGATATGATCAGCATGGTCGAAAACCGTTTTGTTAACAAGAATGCGATGCCGCCTGGGGCGACTAGAAAGGCAATCGCAAGGATAATACCGATGGCCTTTAGCGCGGCCACAACAGTCAATGATATCATCATCAACAGACCGTAGTGCAACCAGCCAACACGTAACCCAACTGCTTGGGCTTGAGCTGGATCAAAAGCATGCAACATTAAGTCTCGCCATTTCAAAAGAACGACCAATGTAACCGCCAAAGCAATGATACCAGTGGTCAATATGTCGTTCCACCCAACACCCAGCATGTTGCCAAACAGTATATGATCTAGATGCACATCAGTTTGAATTTTCGTGTACATTACAATGCCCAACGCGAACATGCCGCTAAACACTACCCCCATAACAGTGTCCTGTTTGATCCTGCTATTTTCCTTGAGATACCCCGTTGCCAACGCGCAGGCCATGCCTGCGGTAAACGCTCCGATGATCAGCGGAATATTCAAGATATAGGCTAACACAACGCCCGGCAAAACCGCATGACTGATCGCATCGCCCATCAAAGACCAACCTTTTAGAACCATCAAGCAGGACAGCAATGCCGCAGGCACCGCAACCATTACGCTGATAATCATCGCATTGGTAACGAACTGAAACTCAAAAGGTTGCAGCAGGCTATCCATCCGATGCCTCCAACCCTTGCGCACCGCGGCGACGATTTGCCAATAACCCATGTTTAGGGGCAAAAACGAACGCGATTAGGAACAGCGCGGTTTGCAATAGAACAATAACACCGCCCGTTGCACCGTCTAGGAAATAGCTAATGTAGGCACCGAAGAACCCGGTCAAAACGCCAATAATAACGGAAACGATGATCAGGCGATGAAAGCGGTCAGTTAACAAATACGCCGTTGCACCAGGCGTGACCACCATTGCGATTACCAAAAATGCGCCAACGGTCTGCAAGGCGGCAACAGTGCAAGCGGACAGCAGCGCGAAGAACAAAACCTTTAAAAACGTGGGGCGCAATCCAATGGACCGCGCGTGGCTTTCGTCAAAAAACGTGACCATGAAGTCGCGCCATTTTAGCGTCAGGATCGTCAGCGATACAAACCCAATGATCGCAAGCTGCAACGTATCATATGGGGTGATGGCAAGGATGTTGCCAAGCGTGATGGTTTGAATATTCACCGAGATTGGGGACAGCGATACCATGAACAAGCCAAGGCCGAAGAAAGAGGTAAAGATGATCCCTATGATCGTATCCTCTTTCAGACCACTTCGTTCGTTCAAGAACAGCATGGCGGCACCCGCAAGGCCGCCTGCAAAAAACGCGCCAAGGGCAAAAGGCAGTCCCAACATATAGGCCCCCGCTACGCCCGGTACGATAGAATGGGACAACGCGTCCCCGATCAGCGACCAGCCCTTCAACATCAGATAGCACGATAGGAATGCACAAACAGCACCGACCAATGCACTGACCCACATAGCGTTAACCATGTAGCCATAGCTGAAGGGTTCAAGCAAATAATCCATCAGCGCGTCTTGTTTTCATCATTGTAGATAATCACTGGCCGTTCATCATCTGTTAGCACCGTGATAGAGCGTCCATCGTCGTCATCGTGCAATTCATCGCCGCCAAGTACGAAGTGACGCAAGACACCACCAAAGGCTTTTTCTAGATTTGACTGCGTGAACACCTCGGCCGTGGGGCCGTACCCCAAAACCGTTTCTTTGATCAGAACTGTTTGATCACAATACTCTGGCACAGATCCAAGGTTATGGGTTGCAACCAACATCACGCGACCCTCATCGCGCAATCCGCGCAGCAGCGCAATGATCGCATCCTCGGTCTTTACATCCACGCCTGTGAACGGTTCGTCCAGCAGGATCACTTGGCCTTCTTGCGCCAAAGCCCGTGCAAGGAAAACGCGTTTCTTTTGCCCGCCCGACAGCTCGCCGATTTGGCGTTTGCGGAAATCGGACATGCCAACGCGCTCTAGCGAACTGGTTACCATCTGGCGATCGTTGTCAGAGGGGCGACGCAGAAACCCCATATGGCCGTACCGCCCCATCATCACCACATCTTCGACCAGCACTGGAAACGACCAATCAACTTCTTCAGCTTGTGGGACATAGGCGACAATGTTTTCGCGCAACGCTTCTTTCACGGTACGCCCTAGTATTGTGACGGATCCTTTTGCTACAGGAACAAATCCCATCAAGGCCTTGAACAGTGTCGATTTACCCGATCCGTTCACACCAACCAACGCAGCTATCGTGCCTTTGGGCACAGCAAAACTCGCGTCTCGCAGGGCCGTGTGGCCATTGCGATAAGTGACAGTTAACCCCTCTGCCTGAATGCCAACTTGTTGGGTCATTCTGCGGCCAATC
>CALDZS010000002.1 GCA_937944065.1 uncultured Amylibacter sp.
TCGTCGGGAACGACTGCGATTGTGATAACTGCGGATTCGGATTCGGGATTGCCGATTTTGGCACAAGTGCTGCCAGAGGCGGGATTGAACCCAGCGGACACCAAGTATTTGGGAATGACACGTTGGGATATTCCTTCGTCCAATCTAAATCAACCTGGCCTAAACGGAGGCTGGTTCACACTGCCAGATGCTGTTGCAGCGCAACAATTCAAGGTGCGGTTCAACCAAGCATATGGTCGTGGTCCGCATCCATTGGCAGGCCTGTCTTATGATGGGATTTCAGCAATTTCGAAATTGCTTCAGGGCGGCGACAAACGCGCTTTGACCAAGGCCAGCCTGACACGATCTGGCGGGTTCCGCGGAACATCGGGCATTTTCCGGTTTAATGCAGACGGTACAAACGAACGTGGTGTTGCAATTGCCCAAGCCACTGGTGGAACATTCAGAATTATCTCTGGTGCGCCCACCTCATTCTCAAAGTCGGGCTTTTGAACAAATTAAGCACCAATAACGATCTAGATAGTCGGGCGCTCATTTGTGCGCCCGAACTACTTTTTGACCAGAAATTTGTAGATGCAGAGCTGTCGCGGTTTCAATCAGAAAAGTTGGACGAGACTTCCTTTCGCCGCGAAACCTCTGCGCTGTTATTGGCGCAAAACGAACGAGGGCGCGCCAATATAGCCGCTGCATTTTCCAAAAATGTTTGGGCAGCAGATCCGGTGATTGCTTCTTACGCATATCTGACGGATCAAATCGTGCTGACAAGTTACGAAGTCGCATCGACCATTTTGCATGCTGATACCAATCCAGAACAATCGGAATCTCTGGCGGTTTTTGGTGTTGGTGGATATGGCCGTGCGGATATGGCACCATTTTCGGACGTCGATCTGTTATTTCTATCGCAACAAAAGCTATCGGCTTGGGCGGAAAAAGTGATCGAAACGATGCTGTATATCTTGTGGGACACGCGGCTGAAAATTGGCCATTCCACACGTACCGTCGAAGAATGCATCAGTTTGGGTGGGCAAGATCAAACCATCAAAACAGCCTTGCTGGAAAGCCGGTTTCTAACGGGCGACGACGGACTGCGCACTGAATTCAAGCAAACTTTGCGTACTCAGTTGTTCGCTGGTACGGATCGAAGCTTTGTCGAAGACAAGCTTGCAGAACGCGCGGCACGGCATAAACGCCAAGGCCAACGGTATATGGTGGAGCCCAATGTCAAAGAAGGCAAAGGCGGATTGCGTGATCTGCAAACGCTGTATTGGATCACCAAACACATCTCGGGCGCGCGCGCGCTGAATAGTATGGTGGACCTAGGGTATTTCACCCAGACAGAGTTTGAGAACTTTCAAGAAGCGCATGCGTTTCTTTGGACCGTGCGGTGCCATCTGCACCTGTATAACAAACGCGCGACAGAACAGTTAACCTTCGATGCGCAGGTCGAAATCGCAGAAACCCTTGGATACAAAAATACAGACGGCATGCGCGCGGTTGAGCATTTCATGCAAGACTATTTCAGGTATGCAACCCATGTTGGCGACCTGACCCGCATCTTCTTGGCAGAGCTGGAAGCGCGGCATGTCAAAGCTGGCCCAACCATAGGACAACGCATGTTACGCGCCCTGCCTTGGGGCAAGGCGAATGATGGATTGGGGCCAGATTACAGATTGGTCCATAATCGTTTAACCTTGGCAGACGAAAGCACCTTCTTTGATGACCCCCTAAACATCATGCGTGTGTTTGAAGAAGCGATGCAATCGGGTATTCTGATCCACCCAGAAACCATGCGCGCGATCCGTGCCAATCTAAACAAGATTGATGACAGCATGCGCGCCGATCCAGAAGCGCAGCGCATTTTCCTGTCTTTGCTGTTGGATTTCGGCAATCCAGAACGCGCATTGCGCCGCATGAACGAGTTGGGTGTGTTGGGCGCATTCATCCCAGAGTTTCAGCGCATCATCGCGCTGATGCAGTTCAATATTTATCACAGCTATACCGTCGACGAACACACGATCCAATGTATCTCTGTGTTGGCACAGTTAGAACAAGGCAATCTCAAAGAAGATTTGCCCATACTAACCGACGTATTCAAAGGCGAGATTGACCGCAAAGTATTGTATGTCGCATTGCTGCTGCACGATATTGGTAAAGGTCTGCCAGAGGATCATTCCGTGGCAGGCGCGCGGATGGCACGCGAAATTTGCCCGCGCCTTGGTCTGTCTGAACAGGAAACCGAAACCATTGAATGGTTGGTCGCAAACCATTTGGTGATGTCCGATGTGGCGCAGAAACGCGACTTGTCCGATCCACGCACGGTGCGCAATTTTGCAAAGTCGGTAAAAACCATCGCCCGTTTAAAACTGTTACTGGCGCTGACGGTTTGCGACATACGCGGCGTTAGCAACAAAGCGTGGAACAATTGGAAGGCGCAATTGATGCGCGATCTGTACCGCGCGACATTGGCGCAGTTGAAATCTGGTGTTGATAAGGTCGGAACCTTTAATGCCGTGGGCGAGGCAAAGGATGCGTTGCGTGCGGCGTTGACCGATTGGGAGCCTGCCGCAATCGAGGCAGAGTTAGCACGTCATTACGATCCTTACTGGCAGGGCCTTGATACAGACACGCATGTCGACTTTGCGCGCATGTTATCAACCATCGACAAAGACGGATTGGTGGCTGAATTCACCGCCGATCTAGACCGCGACGCAACGCAAGCCTGTTTTGCCATGCAAGACCATCCCGGTATCTTTTCGCGCGTGGCAGGTGCGTTGGCCTTGGCTGGTGCAAATGTCGTGGACGCGCGCACCTATACCAGCTCTGACGGGTATGCGACGGCGATTTTTTGGATCCAAGACAGTGATGATCAACCCTACGAGGACAGCCGGATCAAGCGTCTAGAGGCGACCATCGTTAAAACCCTAAAAGGCGAAGTGATCGCCAAAGAGGGTTTGCAAAGCCGCGACAAATTCAAAAAACGCGAACGCGATTTCCGTATCCCGACCCAGATCATGTTCGATAACGAGGGATCAGAGCTGTATACCATTATCGAAATCGCAACACGCGACCGCCCTGGCCTGTTGTTTGATTTAACCCGAACGCTCGCCAGCAAAAACATTTACATTGCAAGTGCGGTCATCGCGACTTATGGCGCCGAGGTGGTGGACGTTTTTTATGTCAAAGATATGTTTGGCATGAAAATCCACTCCAAGGACAAACAAAAACTGATCAGTGGGCATCTGTCCGATGCGATCGAAGCAGGAACCAAAGGCGCCATGTCATGAGCAACCCGATCAAAATGGTCGCAGGATTTTTGACAGTTGGCATGTGGACCCTGATCAGCCGCATCGCAGGTTTGGCGCGCGAGATTGTGTTCGCAGCTTTGTTGGGCACATCCGCGGCAGGCGAGGCTTTTTTGGTGGCGTTCAGCCTGCCAAACATGTTCCGCCGCTTCTTCGCTGAAGGTGCGTTCAACATGGCCTTCGTGCCGATGTTCGCGAAACGACTGCAGGCCGAAGAAGACGCACAAGGGTTTGCATCTGATGCTTTTGCTGCACTTGCATCAATCCTAGTGGTCCTGACATTAGTTGCGACACTTTTCATGCCGTGGCTAGTCTTGGCCATGGCTGCAGGTTTTCGCGGCGACGAACGGTTTGATTTGGCCGTAGATTATGGTCGATTATGTTTCCCCTATATCCTGCTGATTTCATTGGCAGCCTTGTTCAGTGGTGTGTTGAATGCTGCGGGAAAATTCGCTGTGGCTGCAGCCGCGCCTGTGTTCTTGAATTTCGTTTTAATCGCATCTATGGCCGTGGCCCATTTCGCAGGCTTGGATCCTGGCACCAGCTTGTCGGTTGCGACCCCCATTGCGGGTATTGTTCAACTGACGTTGGTTTGGATTGCTGCCGAAAAGATGGGGATCAAAATTCGCCCCAAAATGCCACGCTTTACACCCGAAATGAAACAATTGGCGAAAATCGCAGCCCCGGCTGCTTTGGCTGGTGGTGTGTTTCAGATCAACTTGTTGGTTGGTCGCCAAGTTGCCAGCCTAACTGACGGCGCGATTGCGTGGTTGGCCTATGCCGATCGGTTGGTGCAACTGCCCTTGGGCGTGGTTGGAATCGCGATCGGGATTGTTCTATTGCCTGCCTTGTCTCGTCGGATCAAAGATAATGATGCACAGGGCGGCCAAGATGCGTTCAACCGCGCGTGGGAATTTTCACTATTCCTAACTTTGCCCGCCGCCGCCGCGCTGATCGTTGTTGGCCTGCCGATGATATCAGTGCTGTTCGAACGCGGAGCATTCTTACGGTCTGACAGTCTAGCCGCCGCATCGGCTGTCGCAATATACGCCGTTGGCCTGCCCGCTTTTGTGCTGCAAAAGGTGCTGCAACCCCTGTATTTCGCTCGCGAAAATACCAAAAGCCCGTTTCATTTCGCGCTGGTCGCCATGGTGGTCAACGCAGTTTTAGCCTTTGGTCTGTATCCTTGGATTGGGTATCTGGCCGCAGCAATTGGCACCAGCGTTGCCAGCTGGGCCATGGTTTTATTGCTTTGGTACAAGTCTCGCGACATGGGAGACGCTGCAAATCTAACCCAATCGGTTAAATCCCGCAGTTGGCGAATCCTTTTGGCCTCATTTGCGATGGGTGCTGTCCTGTGGTTTCTGGGACAATTGATGGAAAATATGCTGATCGCGGACGGCGTGCGCTATTTTGCGCTTATTATATTAACGCTTGTTGGTGCTGTTTCTTACTTTGGTTTCGCGAAATTGCTGGGAATACTGGATGATTTCGACCTAAAATCAGCCTTAAAGCGTTGAAATTTAAGTAAAATATAATCAAAGCGAATTATGTGCGTCTTTTCAGTCACACCTGTGTGCCCTAGAAACAAAAGAGTCACGCTCATTGACATCGTTAACGCCTACTCATAAATAACAGAAACCGATCTTTTGACAGGATCTAATTTAGTACTAACATTTTTGGGAGCTCTCAAATGTCATATATCAAAATCGCTGCTGCAGCACTTGCAGTAACATCATTCGCAACCGCTTCACTAGCCGGTAACCCAGAAATGGCGCCAGTTGAAGAAATGGTAATGGAAGTAGAAGAAGAAGCTGGCTCATCAGCTGGTTCATCTTCAAAAGGTATTCTTTTGCCTTTGCTAGGTCTTGCAGTAGTTGCAGCACTTATCGCTTCTGACGACAGCTAATAGCTGTCCGATGCATTCGGATTAAAGGCAGTGCTTCGGCACTGTCTTTTTTTATGCGCAAACGAAATGTTGTAAGCTTCGTGTTTTGACCAATAGTTTGCCCGCCAAAACCTAGACAGCCGATGCTACCAACATGTCAGTGATACATCGCCCAGCGTTTATGCACCCAGAACCACTGATCTGGATCAGCACGCACCCGCGCTTCTAGCCGCCTGTTCGCTTCGATTGTCATGGCCAAGGCCTCTGTCGAGGGTATAGGCGCCTCAAAATCAATCTTGAACCGCCCATCAGGCATCCGTTTGGCAAAAACCGGCACCATTGGTATGTCCAGCTTCAGCGAAAGTTCCGCCGCTGCCGTACTGGTCAGCGCATCATGCCCCATAAACGGTATCTTATCGCCATCGTTCTGACGTTGATCGATCAGCACTGCCATAAACCCGCCACCGCGCAGGGTTTTGATCATTTGCCGCATGCCCGCTAGACCGCGCGGCACAATAGGTTCGCCACCCAGTTTGATACCGCGCAAAAAATAAGGCTCGTAGAATTGATTGTTGGTCGGACGGTAAACCGCGCCTGTTTCCATGCCACGTTCTGCCAACAGGTGGCGTATCGCCTCCCACTGGCCGAAATGGCCCGATATGATCATTGCCCCACGCCCATCCCTTTGACAGGCCTCTAGCACCGCCATACCGGCCCCTGTGACATCAAACCGATGGGTCTGAGTGCGAAAATCGCGGTTGTACAGGATTTCGGACAGGGTTTGACCAACATTGTGCGACATGCGCTTGTGTATCGCACGACGGTCGGCCTCGTTCATATCCGGAAAGGCGCGTTGCAAATTGCTATCTACCCGTTTGCGAATATGGGGCAACCGGCCCGCGACATTGGCCGTGATCCAACCGATGATCCGCGATCTGGTGGCAATCGGCACAACACGGAACACCGTCAGCACCAACCAAATTGGCGCGAATTGAATGAAATCTTTGACGGCCTTCATGAAAGTCCTCGTGGTTGGTGCGCTAAATTTAGCATAGTTCGCAAACCTGATACCAGCCCTAGCGAGACCGCATTTTGGTCAATATCTGCCCAAGCCGTTCTCGCCCACCTGGTGCCAATAAAATCGTCATGCCGAACCCCGCTGCAAACCCGATCAATTCAGCCAACCATTCGTTGCTCCCACCAAAGAACACTTTGAAAACAGCCTGAAACGTCATGAACATTGCGATCAAACGAAATGCGGGCAAACCGCTTTTGCCCGTATTGGTCAGGCCTGTGAACATGATGTACGTGAACGCCCCGATCAGTCCGTAAACGGCAGGATACCCGCCCACCATCAAAAAACTGTCGTTCAGAATTAGGGAATAGCCAACAGCACCGATTATGGCACTTCCAAAGAACACGGTGATGACCGCCCATGGGCGCAAAACCTCGGCCACGAACTTGCCCAGCGCTAGTAGGAAAACGCAGACAAACAATGCGTGAACAAAGCTTTGATGGATAAAGCTGTAGCTGACATAGCGCAGCATATAATCCCAGCGCACTGAGCCGTTGGTGATCATCCAATCTTGAACTTTGTCCACAAACCCATATTGGTTTGCATAGGTCAGCCGCCAACCCAACCCTTGGCCGCCACCGATAAATCCTTTTTCAGCAGCTTGAAAAAATAGCTCGATCCCCGCGATGGCGAAAAACAGTGCCAACACCACAGGTGGGATCGGGTTGAATGGCGGGGCGTCATGGTCCGGATTGTGCATTTTCGGTGTCCTAGCCCCTGTTGACGGCGGTTGATATGCGCGCAATAAAGCACCAGATTTCACAGATGTCCACGCAAAGGAAACGCCATGACAGACACGGTTCACCAAGAACGCGTTTTTTCCGGAATTCAGCCATCGGGCAACCTGACACTTGGCAACTATCTGGGTGCTGTGCGGCGCTTTGTCGAAATGCAAGATAGTGGCATTGAAACGATCTATTGCATGGTCGATCTGCACGCGATTACCGTATGGCAGGACCCTGCGGATTTAACCCGTGCGACCCGCGAATTGGCGGCGGCCTATCTGGCCTGTGGTCTTGATCCAGCAAAATCCATCCTGTTCAACCAATCCCAAGTCAGCGCACATAGCGAACTGGGCTGGTTGTTCAACTGCGTCGTCCGTCTGGGCTGGATGAACCGTATGACGCAGTTCAAAGATAAGGCAGGCAAAAACGCCGAGAAGATGTCGTTGGGCCTATACGCCTACCCGTCCCTGATGGCGGCTGACATTTTGGCCTACAAAGCGACCCATGTACCTGTGGGTGAAGATCAAAAGCAGCATGTGGAACTGACCCGCGATATCGCGGCCAAATTTAACCATGACTACGATGTAGATTTCTTTCCACAGCCCGAACCAATTATCGAAGGGGCGGCCACACGGGTCATGTCGTTGCGTGATGGTACAAAAAAGATGTCAAAATCTGACCCCTCAGATTTGTCGCGCATCAACATGGTCGATGACGCAGATACAATCGCAAAGAAAATTCGTAAGGCAAAAACAGATGCGGACGCATTGCCGTCCGAACTGGATGGCCTGACAGATCGCCCAGAGGCGCGCAATTTGGTGAATATTTATGCAGCGTTATCAGACAAAGCGCCTGCAGATGTCTTGGCCGAATATGGTGGACAACAATTCGGCCAGTTCAAACCTGCCTTGGCAGATTTGGCAGTTGCGCACCT
>CALDZS010000003.1 GCA_937944065.1 uncultured Amylibacter sp.
GCATCTGTTGTTAATTTATCCAACTTCCAAATGGGTTTGGGCAACAAGCGAGCCTCCATTGCGTCAGAGGTTCGTTCCAAAACGCCCCGCAGCCTTTCTGGTGGATCGACCTGAACGATGCCGCGAAGATGTACTGCGACATAATTCCAAGTCGGAACATAACCATCCTCCTCGTACCAATCAGGCGAAATATATCCATCTCCGCCTGACACCGCCAACACCGCGTTTTGTGGGTTCCTCAGGGCACGGACAATCGGATTGGATCGAACCAAATGGGCCTCGAGCGACGTGCCATCCTCTGACAATTGAAAAGGTATATGTGCGGCCAATGGTTCTGCCGCTCCATTGATCATCAAGGTGCCAAAGCTGCGGTCGCGCGCGAACGCTACGTTCTGGTCGTGTGCCGCGTCGTGATAAAGTGGATGTTGATACATCTTGGCGTCCTGCATAGCTTAGCTTGCAGGAAACACTGTAACCTCGTCACCTGCAACCCACATTGGGTACTTCTTCATGATATCCGAAAACGCCGTCGATCCTGTGAAATCTGAATACCAGTTGATAACATTTTTGTAAGGCTGACCCAAAAACCAAACGCGGTTTACATGGGCGAACTGACGGACGAAAGGCGCAATGCCGATATCAGCATAGGTGCGCGTTTCGCCGAAAAGAAACGATGTGTCCGCCAGCATGGCGTCCAGTTCATTTAAGAACTCAGTCGCGTGCTTAAGCGTGATTTCGACATCCATCTCTGGATGCCTGCTAGCGTATTTGTAACGATCTAGGTGTGGCTTAAACTCAGTATCGCAACGCGACACCAAAGTGCGCATTTTATCTGCGCTGTCCGCAGGCAATAGGTTCTGCGGGTCACTTTGCGCCAATGCCCAGTCCATCACATCTAGGCTTTCTTCCAATACTGTTCCGTCAGCCAATACCAGCACAGGCACCGTGCCCTTGGGCGAAGTTTCCAGAAATTCTGGCGCTTTGTCGCGCAATAGGATTTCGCGCAAATGGGTCTGTTGGCCGCTGGCCGCAATCGCCAATCGCGCGCGCATGGCATAGGGGCATCTGCGAAAGCTATAAAGGATCGGCAGCGTCATGCGACCAGTAATTGTTTACTGGACGCACCTGTAATTTTGGTGCGGATAATGGCGCCTTTTTGTTGATCTTTATCAAACGCAACCTCGGTGAAACCTTCCGTGCGTCCCATACGCGCGTTTTCCATCAAGACATTGTGGCTTTTGCCAATTTGGCCAGCAAGATGAGTCAGCACAGCGGCATCTCCCGCAGCACGCAATACAGCAGCACGAGATTTCACAACATCGCGGGGCAACTGCGGCATTCGCGCAGCCGGCGTGCCTTCACGAGACGAGTAGGGAAATATATGCAACCATGTCAGTCCACACTCTGCGATCAAACGGACAGAATTTTCAAACATCTCGTCTGTTTCCGTCGGAAAGCCCGCGATGATATCCGCACCAAACACGATGTCAGGTCTAACACGGCGGATGTCTGCGCAAAATTCAATCGCATCTTCACGCATATGGCGGCGCTTCATCCGTTTCAGAATCATGTTATCGCCCGCCTGCAAGGACAGATGCAAATGCGGCATAAACCGAATGTCACTGGCGACCGCATCAATCAGGGCTGGATCAGCCTCGATACTATCAATCGATGAGATGCGTAGACGGTTCAAATCAGGCACCAGTCTCAAAATACGCTGCACCAAATCACCAAGCTTCGGTGAAGAAGGTAAATCCTGTCCCCAACTGGTCATGTCGACACCTGTTAACACGACTTCGTTAAACCCTTGATCGACCAAACGTTGAATTTGTTCAACCACAACACCCGCAGGAACGGATCGAGAATTACCGCGCCCATACGGAATGATGCAAAAAGTACAGCGATGATCGCAGCCGTTTTGAACCTGAACATAGGCGCGGCTACGCGTGCCGAATCCATCGATCAGGTGGCCAGCAGTTTCTTCGACGGACATGATGTCGTTTACCTGCAGGCGTTCAGTCTCGCCAATAAAGTTCGGCCCCATGGCCAACCCGGTCCAAGTATCCGCCTGCATCTTCTCGATATTGCCGACAACCACGTCGACCTCTGGCATATCAGTATAAGTTTTGGGCTCGGTCTGCGCGGCGCAACCAGTCACAATAACCTGCGCGTCAGGATGCTCTCGTCGCAACTTGCGGATGCGTTGTTTCGACGATCGTACCGCCTCTGCGGTGACAGCACAGGTGTTCACTACCACAGCATTGTTCAGACCAGCGGCATCACCAAGGTCCTTCATTGCTTGCGTCTCGTATGCGTTCAAACGGCACCCGAAGGTTTCGAAAATAGGTGGTTTGGTCATTGCGAGATTTCCAAAAATTCTGGCGCCAGCACCCCTTGTTGAACCAGTTGCACAGGACCCGTCATCCAAACCCCATCATCGCGCCAATCAATCTGCAATTGCCCACCGTCCAGATGGATCGTCACAGCGCGATCTGTCAGCCCTTTGCGATGAGCGGCCACGGCCACAGCACATGCCCCCGACCCACAAGCATAGGTAATCATTCCACCGCGTTCCCATGTGCGTTGGCGGATGTTTTGGCGATCAATGATATGAATGAACTCGACATTCGTACGTTCTGGGTACAATGGATGATGTTCCAGATTGGGCCCGACCGCAGCCAAATCAATCGCATCCGCGTCATCAACAACAAACACACAATGCGGGTTGCCCATGCCAACAGCAGACGGCGCGCCCTCAATTGGCAAAGCATTCAAATCTACATCCCTCGCCAATGGAATCGCGGCCCAATCCAACACGGGCTGCCCCATATTCACGCTGATCATTCCGTCGCCAGTGCGGCGCGCGGGCAACAGGCCTTGACCTGTCCGCAAAACAATCTGATCACGGCCCAACTCGGACATAATCAGATGCGCTATACAACGGCTGGCATTACCACAAGCATTCGCCATTGACCCATCAGAGTTCCAATACTCGATGTTCACATCCGCATCATCGACGTTTGCAAGCACCGCCAATTGGTCATATCCCACGCCAAAATGCCTGTCCCCTATGGCACGTGCCAAGGCAGGCGTCATGGTTAACGCGTCGGTGCGCCCGTCAATGATTACAAAATCATTTCCAAGCCCGTGCATCTTTAGAAACGGCAAACCGTTTGGGAATTTAAGTGCCTTTGTCATACGCACCATATAAGCCAAGATTTCCCAACACGCCAGTGCGCGAAAATTTAGTTGATTAAGGGGTTGACCATATCAAGGCACCGCCCTAATTAGCCCCATAGTGTGGGCCGGTAGCTCAGTTGGTAGAGCAACTGACTTTTAATCAGTAGGTCCCGGGTTCGGATCCCGGCCGGCTCACCATTTTTCAAACATGTTAACCGCGCCCGCCAAATCGATGCAACCTAGGTTGCTAAGGTATTGTATTGTTCACAACGTGATAGATGAACCATCGCTCGTGGGTGTCAATCCAGCACCTCCCATCGCAACCGAGATTTGGTCAGCTGCCTGCATCACTGCATCAGAGAATCTGTCTATTTCATCGCCAGAAATGCGGCTAGTGGGGCCTGACACCGAAATACCTGCAATTACTTCGCCATATGCGTTTCGAATAGGCGCCGCGATGCAACGCATGCCCATGTTGCGTTCCTGATCATCAAAAGCATATCCACGCGCACGGGTTCTGGCCAAATCAAACTGCAGCGATTCTAGGTCTGCACAGGTATACTGCGTGAACTTTTCCATCTTGTTACGTGCAAACCTTGCCAATTGATCCGCATCGAAATAGGCCAACAACGCTTTGCCTATGCCCGACGCATGTAGCGGTGACAAGGTGCCGGGAGGAAAGAACGCACGGATGGGTGCGTGGGTTTCCACC
Source organism: uncultured Amylibacter sp. (assembly GCA_937944065.1). Classification (GTDB taxonomy): domain Bacteria; phylum Pseudomonadota; class Alphaproteobacteria; order Rhodobacterales; family Rhodobacteraceae; genus Amylibacter. Next base: position 3,893 of record CALDZS010000003.1, read on the forward strand.
TGACTTAAGAACAGCGTGTTACCGTCTTTGGCTATTCCTAAATTTGCAGTTTCACCAGTTTGTTCCATTAAACTACGCAGAATCGGGCGACTGGTTTCGACCAAACTGGTGCGACGCAGAAAAACCGACCCGACTAGAAATGCCCCTGGGCCAATGTGCCAAGTTTGCGCGGCCTCGTCAGCTTCGACAATATCATGCAGGGCAAGTGTGGTGAGAATGCGATATATCGTGGCCGGCGATTCTCCCAAATCCTTTGAAAACTCGCTAAGCGTCACGCTTTGTCGTTTCGCCAGCTCTTTAAGTACCACCAAAGCGCGATCCAGTGATTTTATCGTGTTCTGTTCAGTTTTTTCATTAAACGCGCGTGGACGCCCGCGCTGTTTTTTATCCTGCTCTGTGGTTCTTTTGGAGACTGTCATGTATTATCTTTTTCAAAAGTGAATTTGATTTTTACTATATGAAAAATTCAACCATCTGACAATAAAGGAAAAAAACATATTTTCAATTTTTGAAATCCATTTTCAAAAAAATTGTGATAAAAGTTTGCTCTGGATAGTGTGGTGTCTGAACACATACAGTGGAGAAGAAAATGAGCTTTCAAAATCCTGTTTTCATACCAGGACCAACCAACATGCCCGAGGCGATCCGTCAGGCCTGTTATATGCCAACAATAGATCACCGCTCACCCGTCTTTGGCAAGATCCTTCATCCTTGCCTAGAAGGTGTGCAAAAGGTTTTGAAGTCTGACAGCGCGAAGATTTTCATCTTTCCGTCTACGGGTACTGGTGGTTGGGAAACAGGGATCACAAACACATTATCTGCTGGTGACAAAATTTTGGCCGCCCGCAATGGCATGTTCAGCCATCGATGGATCGACATGTGCCAGCGCCACCAGTTGGATGTTCAAATTGTTGAAACGCCGTGGGGCGAAGGATTGCCAGCGGACAAATACGAAGAAATCTTGAAGGCGGACAAAAACCACACGATCAAAGCTGTGCTGGCCACACACAACGAAACCGCAACAGGTGTGAAGTCCGACATTGCTGCCGTACGCCGCGCACTTGATGCGGCAGGCCACCCTGCGATGTTGTTCGTCGATGGAGTCAGCAGCATCGGATCAATGGATTTTCGTTTCGACGATTGGGGTGTAGATATTGCCGTAACTGGTTCCCAAAAAGGGTTCATGTTGCCGGCTGGTTTGGCCATCGTAGGTTTCAGCGATAAAGCCATGAAAGCTGTTGCTGGCGCCACATTGCCTCGCACATTCTTTGACATTGGCGACATGGCTAAAGGGTATGCCGCAAATGCATTTCCGTACACACCACCAGTTGGATTGATGAACGGATTGAAACTCTCGTTGGACATGATTTTGGACGAAGGCATCGAAAATGTGTTTGCTCGTCACACACGCATTGCCACTGGCGTTCGCCACGCAGTTGAGGCTTGGGGTTTAGAATTGTGCGCCGCCTCGCCTGACGTTTATTCCGACAGTGTATCCGCGATCAAAACGCCTGAAGGGTTTAATGCAACCGATATCGTAACGGTTGCCGCCGAACAATATGGCATGGCTTTTGGTGTTGGTCTGGGCGAGGTCGCGGGCAAAGTATTCCGCATCGGCCATTTGGGCATGCTGACGGATGCGATGATGTTGTCTGGCTTGGGCGTGGCCGAAATGGTCATGGTCGATCTGGGGCTGGATATCAAACTGGGCTCTGGTGTTGCAGCCGCCCAAGAATTTTATCGTCACGGCAACAAAGCCTAGCCGCACACGGTAAAGAAGGAATTTCGATTATGTATATCCCAACGATTGACGATATGAAGGCGGCGCATGCACGCGCAAAGCCTTACATCCATCGCACGCCCGTTTTGACATCCGGCTATCTGAATGAACTGGCAGGCTGCGAAATGTTTTTCAAATGCGAGAATTTTCAAAAGGCCGGCGCATTCAAAGTACGCGGCGCGTCGAATGCCGTGTTCGGACTGACTGACGAACAGGCCAAGCGTGGCGTGGCAACCCATTCGTCTGGCAATCATGCACTATCGCTATCTTACGCTGCTGGCCGCCGCGGCATACCGTGTCACGTGGTTATGCCGCGCACGGCACCGCAAGCCAAAAAGGATGCAGTTCGTGGCTATGGTGGGATCATCACGGAATGTGAACCGTCCACCACATCGCGTGAAGAAGTATTCGCCAAAGTTCACGCAGAAACGGGTGCCGATTTCGTACATCCATATAATGACCCTCGCGTCGTCGCTGGACAAGGAACCTGTTCGCGCGAATTGTTGGAACAGATGGATGATCTGGGCGGTGCATTGGATGCAGTGATTGCCCCGATCGGTGGTGGTGGAATGATCTCTGGCACATGCCTGACATTGTCAAACCTTGCGCCCAACGTGAAAATCTATGCCGCAGAACCTGAACAAGCCGACGATGCCGCACGCAGTTTTAAAGCGGGGCATATCATTGCTGATGACGCGCCTGTCACGGTTGCGGATGGTTTGAAGGTGCCGCTGAAAGACCTGACATGGCATTTCGTGTCGAACCACGTGACCGATATTCTGACCGCGTCCGAGACCGAGATTGTCGATGCAATGCGGATCACGTGGCAACGTATGAAACTGGTTATGGAACCCAGCAGCGCTGTTCCATTGGCTACAATTTTAAAAAACAAAGAGACCTTCGCGGGTAAACGCGTTGGGGTCATCATCACTGGCGGTAACGTCGATCTGTCCAAGTTACCTTGGATGGAAAATTAAGGAGAAACCTATGTTAGATGGAAAACTAGACGGGCTAGAAGTAGGCTATGACGTGCCAGCATTACCAGGCATGGACGAGGCAGATATTCAAACACCTTGCTTAGTGTTGGATCTGGATGCATTGGAACGGAACATCAAAAAGATGGGGCGTTTAGCCAAAGAAATGGGCGTGCGTCACCGCATCCACGCCAAAATGCACAAGTCAGTTGATGTCGCAAAACTACAAGCGCAGCTAGGCGACAGCGTTGGGGTGTGCTGTCAGAAAGTATCCGAAGCAGAAGTGTTCGTGCGTGGAGGCATCAAAGATGTGCTGGTGTCCAACGAGGTCACCGACCCCGTAAAAATCGACCGCTTGGCACGTTTGCCTTTACGCGGTGCCCGCATCCTGTGCTGTGTAGACGATCCAGAAAATGTTGCGGCCTTGTCAGAAGCGGCGCAAAAGCATGGCACACAAATTGAATGTCTGGTCGAAATCGATTGCGGCGCGGGCCGTTGTGGCGTGTCATCGACACAAGACGTGGTGAATATCGCCAAACTGATTGAGGCTGCGGACGGTCTCAAATTTTCGGGCATCCAAGCTTATCAAGGGGCCATGCAGCACATGGACCTATATGAAGATCGCAAAGCAAAGATCGACGTAGCGGTAGAGCAGGTTGGCAATGCGGTTCAAGGCCTGAAATCAATTGGGTTGGATTGCGACATTGTTGGCGGCGGCGGTACGGGGTCATATTATTTCGAAGGCACCTCTGGCGTTTATAACGAACTGCAATGCGGGTCCTATGCATTCATGGACGCCGACTATGGACGTATCTTAGACAAGGACGGCAAGCGGATTGATCAAGGTGAATGGGAAAACGCATTGTTCATCCTGACCACCGTCATGTCACATGCTAAGGCTGATTTGGCAGTCGTTGATGCTGGCCTAAAAGCGCAATCTGTGGACAGCGGTTTGCCCGTGGTTTTTGGTCGTGATGACGCGGTTGAGTATTTCAAATGCTCCGACGAGCATGGAGTTGTTAAAGATCCCGATGGCGTTTTGAAGGTCAACGACAAGCTACGCTTGGTTCCCGGTCACTGCGATCCCACCTGCAACGTTCACGACTGGTATGTCGGGGTACGCAACGGCAAGGTTGAACAGGTTTGGCCAGTTTCAGCGCGTGGCAAAGCATATTAGTACCGGACCAATTTACATTTCACTGGGGTCGGTGGTGCCGGCCCCTTTTCACCCCACGACATAAGGTAGACTGATATGATCATAGTCCCAGAAAAAGAGATTGGCGCGTTGATGACACGCGACGCCGCCTTCACAGCTGTCGAAAGCGTATTCGCATCTATGGCCGAACGCAGTGCATATAATTTCCCCGTTATTCGCGAAGCAATCGGGTATGCAGATGCGCTTTATGGTTTCAAATCTGGGTTCGACAAAGCTGGCCTAAATCTTGGCCTGAAATCTGGTGGTTACTGGCCGGGCAATGCCGCAAAAGGCCTTACAAACCATCAATCCACCATATTCTTGTTCGACGCGGACACAGGTAAATGTAGCGCTGTTGTAGGGGGCAACCTGCTAACCGCCCTGCGCACTGCCGCCGCTGCCGCCGTTTCTGTGGCGCATCTTGCTCGAAAGGATGCAAAGGTATTGGGAATTGTTGGCGCGGGCCATCAAGCCACATTCCAACTGCGCGCAGTCGCAGAGCAACGCGAGTTTGATCGCGTCGTTGCGTGGAACCGAAGTCCAGAAAAACTGGAAAGCCTACGGAAAGTCGCTGACGATTTAGATCTGCCATTCCAAAGTGTCACTCTTGAAGAACTAGGTGCGCAAAGCGACGTTATCGTGACAATCACATCCAGCTTTGATGCAATC
>CALDZS010000004.1 GCA_937944065.1 uncultured Amylibacter sp.
GCTGCGCCGTCTTTTAAGTTGTCACGGACGTATTTTTTGTATGTTTCTGCCTGCAGCTCGTCTGGCATTGTGAACATGATCACGTCACACCATGCAGCCGCCTCTGCGATACCCATAGTTTTCAAGCCTTCGCCTTCGGCCTTCTTAATAGAAGAAGAGCCTTCGCGTAGGGCTACAACAACGTTTTTCGCACCACTGTCGCGCAGGTTCAACGCATGCGCGTGACCTTGTGAACCGTAACCAAGAATGGCCACTTTCAAGTCTTTAATCAGGTTAACATCGCAATCGCGATCGTAATATACACGCATGATAATCTCCTATGTCATGATCTGGTGCATGTATATCTATGTCTGTCGTTGTTGTGATGACAGATATTGCGATAAATGATATTATAATTTAATAATCATTCTTGAATTGGCAGAAATTTGGAAGTTTCATGCATGAAATGAATGATTTAGACAGGCGTATCTTGCGGGTTCTGCAAGAAAATGCAGATATATCTGCCTCTGCGCTGGCAAAATTGGCTGGAACCAGTGCCCCATCCTGCTGGCGGCGTGTGGAGCGTATGCAAGAGGCGGGGGTAATCGCCCGCAAAGTCGTGGACATAGATCCGCGTGCGTTGGGGTACGAGGTTGAAGTGTCCTTGCGCGTGACCTTGGACAAAACCCAAAGCAATGCGTTTGATCAATTTATTGCGCGCGCCCGAGACGTGCCAGAGGTGAACGAAATCCAAACTTTTTTGGGGCGCGTTGACGTTCGTCTAAACGTGTTGGCGCGGGACATGAAACACTATCAAGAGATATATCGCGCGCGGATTCTGTCCTTGCCACATATCGCAGATATCGAGGCGTTGATGCTGATCGCAGACGTGAAAATCGACAAAAGCTTACCCCGGTGATTGACCTAGACGATACTGATCGCGCGATCTTGCGCACGTTACAAGCGGATGGTTCGTTGTCTGCTGCTGCACTGGCAAAACGTGTTGGTTTATCCCAACCTGCGGCATGGCGAAGGGTTGCACGTCTTGAGGCTGCGAAAGTTATAAAAGGTCGGCGCTACGATTTAGACGCACAAAAGCTGGGGTTTGATGTCACTGTCTTTTTGGGGATAAAATTGGCGACCAAAGGTAGGGTCAGTTTGATGGACTTTGAACGCGCCGTTAGTGCAATACCAGAGGTGCAATTGGTTCAGCATGTCTTAGGCCTATATGATTATCGACTGAAGGTGGTAGCAAGAGATATTGCTGACTTTGAACGTGTCCTGCGCCGTCGTATCATGACGTTGCCATCTGTTGGGAATGTCGAGGCAAATGTTTTGCTTTCAGAAGAGAAGCGCCCAATACTCATTTGAAATAGCTTCGTCGAAAAACACGGTAATTGTGTCTGTTTATTGGTTTTGTTTTCCGCCAGAATCTGACACCCTACACGAGCTTAAAAAGGATATTTATCATGAACGCACTTTTGCCAAATGTCGACCCAGATGGTCTTTTGGAATTTTCAGTGGTTTTCACTGATCGCTCGCTGAACCATATGAGCAAAGATTTCCAAGGTGTGATGAATGACATCTCGGGTATTCTGACTGATGTTTATAACGCCGAAGCATGTGCGCTAATCCCAGGTGGCGGCACTTTCGCGATGGAGGCGGTGGCCCGCCAATTCGCCACGGATCAAAACGTTATGGTCCTCCGCAATGGTTGGTTTTCATATCGTTGGAGCCAGATTTTCGATGCTGGAGATTTTGCAGAAACGGTGACTGTATTGAAGGCATCGCGAACAGATAACGCGCATCAATCGGCCTTTGCGCCTATGCCCATTGATGATGTTGTGGCCAAAATTCGGTCGGAAAAGCCTGCGGTATTCTTCGCCCCGCACGTGGAGACTTCTAGCGGAATTATCCTGCCAGATGACTATATGAAAGCAATTGCTGACGCGGTCCATTCCGTCGGCGGCTTGTTCGTGCTGGATTGTATCGCGTCAGGTTGCATTTGGGTCGACATGGCTGCCATCGGGATTGATGTGGTGATATCTGCACCGCAAAAAGGTTGGTCTGCTTCGCCATCCGCAGGGATGGTTATGATGGCACCCGCGGCAATCGCACGCATGGCCGAGACGGAAAGCAATAGTTTCGCCGTGAATTTGAAGACGTGGTCTAATATCATGAATGCGTATACCAGCGGCGGTCACGCCTATCACGCGACGATGCCAACAGATGCCATCAAAGGCATGCGCGACGTCATGTTCGAAATGCGCGAGTACGGCTTTGATAAGCTTAAGGCATTGCAGGCAGAGCAGGGCCAAAAAGTACGCGCGTTACTGGCCGCGCGCGGGTTTAAATCTGTTGCAGCCGCTGGATACGAAGCCCCTGGTGTCGTTGTCAGTTATACCGACGATGCCGACATTAAAAATGGATCAAAGTTTTCGGCGCAAGGCGTGCAAATCGCAGCGGGCGTTCCGTTGCAATGTGACGAGCCTGCGGATTATTCTACGTTCCGTTTGGGGTTGTTTGGCCTTGATAAACTGTATGATGTCGATGCGACGGTCGCGCGGCTAGAGGCGGTTTTGGATACGCTAGCCTAATCCTTTTTTCATCAAAGCTTTGCGTATGGGGGCCAGTCCGTGAAGGCTGCGCAACCCTGCAAGGCGCATAGAACGCAAAGTGTCAGACTGTGCGATGGCTGCGCGGTTCAGAGCATCGACGCCACGAATACGCAACGCAATGTCATTGGCGCGCGCTGTTTCATAAGCAGTTAGATGAGCACGCGATCCGATTTCGTGTTGCTCGGTTAAGCTTAACAGTGCATCAATGTCCGCCAAACTCATGTTTAATCCTTGCGCACCGATGGGCGGGATAACGTGTGCGGCCTCTGCGATCAAGGCTGTGCGCTCTGCAATCAGATGTGTTGATTTTTGCGATATAATTGGCCAAATTTTGCGTGCACTGCGCAAGGTCAGCGTTCCCAAAATATCGCATGATCGTGTTTGTAAGGCCGCGTGAAAGGCGTCTTCATCCAACGCCATCAAAGTATCTGCATTTTGCGCCGTTTCCATCCAGACCACGGATACAAAATGCGCGCCATTTTGGTCGGGCATTGGAACCACAGTAAAGGGGCCGCCAGTGCGATGAATCTCGGTTGATACATTTTCATGTGGGCGCTCGGTTTCCACGACAAAGACCAAAGCCTTTTGTTGATAATCCCATGTTTTAACGTCGATGCCGACAGCTTTGCGCACAGTGGAATTTCGTCCATCGGCACCGATTAGCAACTGTGCTGAAACTTGTGTTTCATCAGTCAGATTTACCAAAACGGCCTCGGTGCGGGTGATCAATCGGGCGACACCCACGCCGGGCCGAAAAGTTACCGATGGTATATTTTTCAAACGTGCTAACAGTTCGCGACGCAATAGCCAGTTTGGAAGGTTCCATCCAAAAGGCTCGTCCGAGATCTCGGCTGCATCAAAATCTGCCACCTCGCGGATT
>CALDZS010000005.1 GCA_937944065.1 uncultured Amylibacter sp.
TTCTAGGCTCATCGTGCCACATACATGGTTATTGGCCAATTCGATTTGCTTTTTCGTAAAGCCAAGATGCGTCAGCAGGTCAAACGCTGGATCGTTCATCAAGTTTTCTGGAATGCCCAACGTGCCTTTGCAGAACTCTGCGCCCAGCGTCCATTGGTTGAACACAAAGCGAATGTCGAAAGCTGTTGGCAAAGCCGCTTCGATCTTGTCGATTTCTGCTTGGCCGAACCCATGTCCAGTTAGGGACGTGTGGTTGATATCAGGTGCGTTGCCCATGGTACCGTGGCCGACCGCATAGGAAATAATTTCCTCTGACTGCGCTGAAGAATAGCCAAGTTTAGCAAGCGCTGCTGGAACAGATTGGTTGATGATTTTGAAATATCCACCGCCTGCTAGTTTCTTGAACTTCACCAAAGCGAAGTCAGGCTCGATCCCTGTTGTATCACAATCCATCACCAGACCGATTGTACCAGTCGGTGCAATCACAGATACTTGCGCGTTGCGATAGCCATACTGCTCGCCCATCGTAACCGCATTGTCCCAAACGGATTTGGACAGTTCAGACAGGTTTTTGTCTGGGCAGTTTTTATGATCCAATGGTACTGGTTTCACTTCCAGACCTTCGTAACCAGCCTTCTTACCCAGTGCCGCGCGCTTGTGGTTGCGCATAACACGCAGCATATGTTGTGCATTGCGTTTGTAGCCTGGGAATGGCCCCAACTCTTTCGCCATTTCTGCAGATGTTGCGTATGATACGCCAGTCATCACAGCGGTTAGCGCTGCACACATAGAACGACCTTCGTCACTGTCATATGAGTAACCCATATTCATCAGCAAGCCACCGATATTGGCGTACCCAAGACCAAGTGTGCGGTATTCGTATGACCGTTGTGCAATTTCTTTTGACGGGAATTGCGCCATAAGAACCGAGATTTCTAGCGTCATCGTCCATAGACGTGTGGCGTGCATATACTCATCTGCATTGAATTCGTTATCTTTGTAGAATTTCAACAAGTTCATAGATGCAAGGTTACAAGCCGTGTCATCTAGGAACATATATTCAGAGCATGGGTTTGATCCACGGATCGCGCCATCTTCTGGGCATGTGTGCCAGGCATTGATTGTGTCGTGATATTGAACACCAGGATCGGCACAGGCCCAAGCAGCGTGTCCAACTTCTTCCCAAAGGTCACGCGCTTTGACGGTTTTCGCAACTTCGCCATCGGTGCGACGGATCAGTTCCCAATCGTCATCATTTTGCACGGCTTTTAGGAACGCATCTGTCACACGAACAGAGTTGTTAGAGTTTTGGCCAGCAACAGTCACATAAGCCTCTGAATCCCAATCAGTGTCGTATGTTGGGAATTCGATCGCGCCGTAGCCTTGTTTGGCATACTGCAACACGCGGTTCACATATGTCTCTGGGATCATCGCACGCTTGGCAGATTTGATCGCTTTTTTCAGGCTGTCATTCGCCTTTGGATCAAATGCACCCTCTTCGGCACCATCCCATCCACGAATGGCAGTGAAGATCTCGTTCAACTTCAGCTCGTGCAGTTTTGACCCTGCAACCAATGATGCTACTTTTTGTTCTTCTTTAACTTTCCAGCTGATGAATTCTTCAACATCTGGGTGATCCATGTCGCAGATAACCATCTTGGCCGCACGACGTGTCGTGCCACCAGATTTGATGGCGCCAGCGGCCCTGTCCCCGATTTTGAGGAAGGACATCAAACCAGATGATTTGCCGCCGCCGCCAAGCGATTCTGAAGAGCCACGCAGGGAGGAGAAGTTCGTGCCAGTACCAGAACCGTACTTGAACAGGCGTGCTTCGCGCACCCAAAGATCCATGATACCGCCTTCGTTCACCAGATCGTCTTGGACAGACTGGATAAAGCATGCATGTGGCTGTGGGTGTTCGTATGACGAGGTAGATTGCGTCAAAACGCCTGTTTTATAATCTACATAATGATGGCCTTGTGACGGGCCGTCGATGCCGTAGGCCCAGTGCAGACCCGTGTTGAACCATTGTGGGCTGTTGGGTGCGGTCATCTGGGCGGCAAGCATGTAACGTGTTTCGTCGTAATAGGCGCGCGCGTCCTCTTCGGTGTCGAACATGCCACCTTTCCAGCCCCAATAGGCCCAAGCACCAGCCAAACGATTGAACACCTGTTTGGATGATGTTTCACCAGAATAGATGTCTGTGTGTTTGACTTGTTTGCCGTCTGCGGGGGCAGAGCGCCAAAGGAATTCAGGGATATCGTCTTCTTCAACTTTGATCAAATCGGCGCTTAAGCCAGCTTTACGAAAGTATTTTTGCGCAATTACGTCAGCGGCTACTTGGCTCCAACCTGTTGGAACTTCTACGTTATCCAATGCAAATACAACGGTGCCATCTGGATTGCGGATTTCCGACTTTGTTTTGTGGAATTCAAGGCTTGCATATGCATCTTGGCCTGCTTCGGTGAATTTGCGTTCAATCTTCATTTTCGCCCCAATAATAATAGTCGCCCGCAATCCAAGCCCCTTTATTTTAGGGGTCTAATTGATCGTAGGCAGTTTCAACGTCAATCCATCAGCGACTAGTGCGAAGCACCATATGTGGTATTGCTTTAGGAATTGCGCACAAAATGGACGAAGCAGGTGAATCGGTCAACGGATTTTTTTGATTTTTTTTTTGATTTTATGGTTGACAGAAATCGTGCTGCAAAACGGAAATGGATAGGCAGGATTTCACAAAACAAATTCCCTTTAATTTGGCAGGGATAGCGATAGTGGTTCATATGTTCCTGATTTGTTTGCGCCTATTTTTTAGTTTGAGTGATCAACAAAAAAGACGCAGTTACGATCAAAATTTCCAGCGCCTCACACCATTTCCTGAAGAATTTTTGGTGTAATAATAAATTCGATGGCTTTGACCGACACGTCATTAAAGGCGGATAAGATTCTGGTGCCGATTAGACCATAAATCAGCACACTGCCCTGAGTTTCAATTAACCGTATGCAGTCCAGTTGTATGTTGCGTTGATCGTTCTAAGTTAGAATCGTTGCGGTTCCTGCCGCCTGATTAACCGATCTTGGCGCTATCAGACTGCACACAAGCTATAGCTGGACCAAACAAAACACGACAGCGACAATGCTCTGTCGTGTTTTAAATAAGTGACGTTGCAGGTTTTACTGTGTTGCGATGACAACAGCAG
>CALDZS010000006.1 GCA_937944065.1 uncultured Amylibacter sp.
CCAATCAGGCTGCGTTTCGCGCTGAACAAGGTTTTCGATGTCAGAGGCCGTTTGCGATTAACACCCATTCTAATCGCCAAATCAAAACCACCATCGATCAATTCTTGGCGTGCATCTGAAAAACCCAAAGAAAGATTTATACCAGGGTACAACGTTGCAAACTCGCCGATCGAGGCGATCAAATCGGACTGCGCAAGAACCGACGGGGCGGTGATCCTTAGTTGGCCCGACGGTGCGGTTGAAGACATAGAAATATCCGCAAGACCATCCTCTACTGCTTCGAACATATCTTGTGCAGCGCTCAATAAACGCTGACCCTCTGGTGTGAGCGCCAGTTTGCGCGTTGTCCTGTATAGCAACGCAACGCCAAGCTGGTCTTCCAACTGAGAGATGTGATGACTGACAACAGACGGTGACAATCGCAACTCGCGCGCAGCGCCGCGGAACGACCCATGTTCGACAGTTTTTGCAAAGATGGCGATCTGTCGAAGATGGTCAATCATAGTTATAATTATCCGAACAATTAAATCTATTTATTCTATATTATCATCTAATATAAACTTGTCCATATTGATGACAGAGCCGCATTTAAAACGCGCGCTTTTACATTTCTGAAACAAGTTCGAAGGATCAATCATGAAACATTCAAGGAAAATCGCATTCGCCGCAGCCGTGTCACTTGCATCCTTTGCAAGTGCTGCACTGGCAGACAGCAAAGCAACCGTCACCAAGTTCTATGACCTATTAAGCAATCCAGGATCACAGGCAGAAACCGAAGCATTTACCGCGGCCACAACGGGTTCATGGGAAAGCATTGGAAACTATTCAGGTCAAAACAAAAACCGCGACGCCTTTTTAGGCCAGATGGGCGGTTTTGCCAAACTTATCCCAGATTTAAACTGGGCCATCCAAGACATGCACGTCGCTGGCGATTTCATCACCGTTCGTAGCCGCGCAACAGGCACACCAGTTGCCCCGTTCTTTGGCGTTGATGGTCAGGGGCGCAGTTTCGATATCATGACAATCGACATCCACGAACTAAAAGACGGGAAAATCATCCGTACTCACCATATCGAAGATTGGGCAACCGCGCTGCAGCAGCTTTCTGGCAAATAATTTACGCTCATTTGGCGCATCGCTTGGCGGTGCGCCCCCAACACAGGAGAAAAACATGAACCGCAGAACAGTTCTGAAAACCTCGCTTGGTGCCGCATTGGCGCTGACCCTTACAAAACATGCAGGAGCACAAGAAATGGACGATCAAACAAAAGCATCATTCGACACTGTTATGGCCTTTATGGGCGCTATGGGCAGCGGTGATATGGACGCAATGCCAGCCTTGATGGCAGATGATATGGTATGGCACAACGAAGGTGATAAAACACTTCCTTGGATTGGCGAAACCCAAGGCAAAGAGGCGATATTTAAGTTCCTTGGTGTGTTTTCGTCAAACTTGGAAACCAAGCTCTGGGAAAACACAGATGCCTTTGCCTCGGGTGACACAGTCGCAGTCTTTGGAAAAATGAACGCACTTTTGACCAAATCTGGCAAAGAAACTGGCGAGTTTACATTCGCGCTGCGCGCCAAAGTTCGAGACGGACAAGTTGTTTTGTGGCATTGGTTTGAAGACAGTTATGCCGTCAGCCAAGCGTATAACGCTTAACGTTCAAAGGATTTTCAAATGGGACAAGGTTTAGAAAACGTTCGGAAACTTTACCTCGAAGGCATCGCGGGCGGCAACGCGCGCGATGCCGTTCATAAATATACAGGTCACCGCTATATCCAGCATTCCACAGGTGTCGCGGACGGTGCCGAGGGTTTTCTAGCCTTCTTTGAACCCTTCCTAGAACGAAATCCAGTGCGCGCGATAGAAATCGTGCGCAGCTTTCAAGACGGCCCTTGGGTATTTTGCAGCGCCTATCAATCACTGAATAACGGCGCGGCAGAATGGGTGACAATGGACATGTTCTACACCGACGAAGATGGCCTGATCCTAGAGCATTGGGATACCATCGCACCGTATGTCGGCCAGACAAAATCTGGCGAGGATATGGTCAAAGGTGCCGACACCGTTAATGAAAACGCAGACACATCTGCGAACAAAGCGTTGGTATTGGAATATACCAAACAAGTGCGCCAACAGGCACAGCATGACAAGATTGATCAGTTCGTAACAGACGACCTAATTGAGCATGCACCGCCGATTGGCGCTGGCCGCAAGGGACTGTCCGCTTGGTTGGCATCCGACGCCGCTGGAACCTGTGAAATGTTGTTCCAGATATTTGGTCAGGGTGATTTTGTCGTCACGTATGGAAAACGCCATGCTTTGGGCAAAGACTATGCCGCCTTCGATTTGTACCGTGTATCAGACGGAAAAATCGTCGAGCATTGGATGAACGAAGAAGAAATTGGCCCGCGTACCACTTGGGGGAATTCAGGCAAATTCTAACGTTTGGTTTGTGCATTCAAAACCGGCAAGGATCAGGTCAAAAGCTTGATCCTTACCGTTGATAAATGTCTATCAAATCAAATTGTGGCCCCGATAAATCCGCCATCCAGCAGAATATTCTGCCCCACGATAAACCCTGCATGTTGCGAACATAAGAATGCACATGTTGCACCGAACTCTTCCGGCGTGCCATAACGTCCGGCCGGGATCGATGCAGATCGTGCTGCACGCGCCTCGTCCATACTGATGCCTTGCGCCTGTGATATGGCACCGTCCAACGCATTGGCGCGGTCTGTTGCGTGAATTCCCGGCAACATATTGTTGATCGTAACCCCGTGTTTGGCCACATCGCGCGATGTGCCTGCGACATATCCAGTCAGTCCTGCGCGGGCCGTATTGCTCAGCCCCAAAATCGCGGATGGCCCTTTGACATATTGCGAGGTGATGTTGACCACACGACCCCATTTATTCTCGATCATATTGGGCAGCATTGCCTTCATCAACTCGATCGGGGTTAGCATATTGGCATCAATCGCCGCCATGAAATCCGCGCGATCCCAATCTTGCCACTTTCCCGGTGGCGGGCCGCCTGCGTTGGTGACCAAGATATCTACATTGCCTGCCGCCTCTAAAACCTGCGCGCGCCCATCTTCCATGGTCACATCCGCGGCCACGGCCGTTACATCAACGCCAAACCCCCGCAACGCATCCGCGGCGATATGCAACGGCTCTTCCGTGCGTGCGCAGATCACCAGATCAACGCCTGCCTCGGCCAAAGCCTGCGCACACCCGAACCCAAGCCCTTTGCTGGATGCCGACACCAATGCTCGCTTACCTTTAATTCCTAAATCCATCGCCATCATCCCTGATATAGTTCCCACTCAGTCTAGCCCAGTCACGCCAAAGGGACACCCTAAAACTGAGGCGAACGATTGCAAATCGATAAGCCCAACACATAGCCCGCGGGGATTGAGCAAAAGGTTATTAAAACAATGGCAAATCCCCAACATGTTGAATGGTTGAATGAAGGCGCAGAGGCTTGAAATGAGCGGTGCTAAGCAAATTACGACAGGCGTTGTCATAGAAACAGGTACTACATTAAGTCATGAACTCGTTACCACTTCAGCTGGCTACTGGTTCGGGTCTGAGGGTGCCGATGTAATAAACAACATACGCGCGCTATTGAGTTCGGATGGGCTATCAACCACAGAATCTCCTAATATGGGCTAGTAAACTTGTTGCCCGCGCACTAGGCAGACTTTGCTATGCAAATTCTACATGCCTCTCCATGGGGGCGCAAACGACCACCTCGAGATTCGTGCTCTCTTTTTTTGTAGAGCACGTGCTTTCGATCATCCAACAAAAATGTGTAGACTCACAACCCAAGCATAAAGACAGCCGCATTCGCCTGTTGTGATTTCGGCAGTTTCACAACTGCACCTGCGGCAACCAAACCTGCATCGCACACGTCGCGGTCGCGGTTTGAACGACCCTTCCAGCGCGCGGCGATGCCTTTTTTGTTTTTATGCGACGCGGCACTCGCCTCTATCTGCGCATTCAACGCGTCTTGGATGGCACTGGCCTGCGCACTGCTCAGGCGTTTTGGCGACCCTTTGCCATACACTTCGGCAATCACGCCCTGGCGAAACAATGCGTAGTGGTTTTTAAGCTGTGATGCTGACAGCAATGTCAAACTACGGCGCTTGGCATTTGCCACATCAAGCCGTTTCGAGTCTTTGTTCAGCATTGTCGCACAATTTTCATTTGTGGCTTTGTCATAGACCACCAACAGTGATCGCCAATAGGCCAACTGCGACTTAGCAGGCAAGCGTGTCATGCCTGTGAGTGCGGCATAGTTAAATTCGCGGCTCATCACGCCCATAACTTTTGGGTAATGAAAAATCTTAATCTTGCCCTTCTTACCAAGCGGCAGTTTCAGTTGAATACGTTTCGACACATAGACCCGTGTTTTGGCATCGCTTAGCAATGCTTTCATGTGGGCCGTTGCGACAGGCACCTGCGCGCCCTTGAAACCCGCCGCTTGTGCCGTTGCCGTCAGCTGGCTCGGATTGGCGGCCATTCCTTTGAAAAAATTCACATAGGGGTCGGCAAAACTGGGCACGCTAAGTTGTAATAATGATAGTAACGTTGCTATTAGAAGACGAAATTTTCGCATGTTAAATCCTCCGATTGTTTACCGCATACTTGCACGGCATGACCTAGGAAACAGCAAAATACATCACAAATGTACGAAATCAAAACAACCTGGCAAGATCGCTTGGAAAACAAGCTAGGTTTAGCCTTAGCTTGGCGATTGATCAGGGTATCAGTATGTTTACTGTGCTTGTTTGGTGGAGTTTCTTGCACTCGCCTGAAACCTTACCTATACGGGCGCAATGATCGAACGCTATGAAAACACGCCGCCTTTACCGCCCGAAATCGACCGTCGTCGGACGTTCGCGATTATCTCGCATCCAGATGCGGGTAAGACCACATTGACGGAAAAATTCCTGTTATATGGTGGTGCTATTCAAATGGCGGGGCAAGTCCGCGCAAAAGGCGAAGCACGTCGCACCCGATCAGACTTTATGCAGATGGAAAAGGATCGCGGTATTTCCGTGTCCGCCTCTGCGATGTCTTTTGAATTTGGCGAGTATTGGTTCAATCTGGTGGACACGCCCGGCCACTCTGATTTCTCGGAAGATACCTACCGTACATTAACCGCTGTAGACGCGGCGGTCATGGTGATTGACGGCGCTAAAGGCGTCGAAAGCCAAACGCGTAAATTGTTCGAGGTGTGCCGCATGCGCGACATGCCGATCCTGACATTCTGTAACAAAATGGACCGCGAAAGCCGCGATACATTTGATATTATTGATGAAATCCAAGAGAATTTGGCGATTGATGTGGCCCCTGCCAGTTGGCCTATCGGGGTTGGTCGCGATTTTATGGGCTGCTATGACCTGCTGAATGACCGATTGGAATTGATGGATCGCGCCGACCGAAATGTGGTCGCCGAAAGCGTGCAGATCAGTGGTTTGGATGACCCCAAGCTGGCAGAACACGTGCCTGCTGTGTTGTTGGAAAAGTTCCTTGAAGAGGTCGAGATGGCGCGCGAGCTGTTGCCAACCTTTGACCATAAGGCGTTCATGGAAGGCACGATGACCCCGATCTGGTTCGGGTCCGCGATCAACAGTTTTGGCGTACAGGAATTGATGGATGGGATCGGTAATTTCGGCCCAAAACCGCAAGTTCGCCCCGCCCAACCCAGATCAGTGTCCCCCGACGAGAAAAAAGTGTCTGGCTTTGTCTTCAAAGTCCAAGCCAACATGGATCCTAAACATCGCGACCGCATCGCATTTGTTCGCTTGTGCGCGGGTCATTTCAAACGTGGCATGAAACTAACACATGTGCGTACCAAGAAACCTATGGCCATCGCATCGCCCATGTTGTTTCTAGCCTCTGATCGCGAACTGGCCGAAGAAGCTTGGGCTGGTGATATCATTGGCATACCAAACCACGGCCAATTGCGTATCGGTGACGCGTTGACCGAGGGCGAAATGTTGAAATTTGCAGGCATACCTTCGTTCGCGCCAGAACTGTTACAATCGGTACGCCCAACCGACCCGATGAAAGCCAAACATCTGGACAAAGCGTTGAACCAATTTGCCGAAGAAGGTGCTGCGAAATTGTTTAAACCGATGATCGGCTCTGGCTGGATTGTCGGTGTTGTCGGTGCGTTGCAGTTCGAGGTTTTGGCATCAAGGATCGAGCTGGAATACGGCATCCCCGTGCGGTTCGAAAACACACAATTCAAATCCGCACGCTGGCTGACGGGCCCCAAGGATGATGTGGAAAAGTTTATGGACATAAACAAAGGTCACATGTCTTTGGATCATGATGGCGACCCCGTCTATATGACCCGCCTGCAGTGGGATATCGACCGCGTTGAACGAGACCATCCAGAGCTGACGTTGAGTGCTACTAAAGAGATTATGGTTTAGGGCGGGCGCTATTTCAAACGCTTCGCCCAACCTCTCTTCGGCTTGGAATAGTCTTTGTGATGGATCAAAGATTCAGATTCAATGACATGCCCGAATTCATCCACCGAAAAAGTGCTTTCAGTTTTTAAGTTCTCGGGTGCTTCGTTATTCAAATATTGTTTGGACACCCAAACACCATTTTCAAATGACGTAACGCGTATGTATTGCTTTTGCGTCTTCTCGTTCAGTTTTTCGTTAATGTAGGTTCTGGTATAAACACATCGCCCCACGGTCAGTCGACAATCGTGCGGTTCATACAGTTGCTCGACATTTTCATAGGTCATACGAGTGGCTTGGCCAGCGCCGTCGCGCCAAAAAATATCAACGAAATCTGGTCCTGCACCTTTACTGACACGTTCGTATCGAAACAGGTCACCATCTTGACCCAAATACGTCGTGGTTGATCTGCGATACTTGGTAACCAGTGTAACTGATGCGCCTACATCTTGCGCACCTGGGTCGATCATTTGCTGAGCAGATGCGGGCGCCATGTTCATCATCAAAGCCAGCGCTGATATGATCATCTTCATCATGATAGAAGACCTTTTCGAGTTGGATAATGCATCGTTGTTTCGATCAGGATTTCAGATTTTCGGACAAATTAAAACCCCAGCGAGCAAATCTCCTCTTTCCCAATAATTATCACTAGAGTGATGGTGTCACATCGCTAACGGGTGCTGAGTGTGATCTGCGTCACTTGCTGAATTGGGGTATTTTTGATACATTTCTTGTATTGGTTAGGAGGGTTTATGAATTTTATTTCAACGATTTCTTGTTCCAGCATGTTGGCCCTTGGCCTATTTTCGGCCAGCGTTTCAGCCGCTGATTTCACCGCAATCCCCAGCTGTACAGGTTGGAAACTGGTCTGCCCATCGCACGCGCCAGACTGGGTTATCAATTTTGAACCAGACAGCGCGTACATCCAAATTACCGACACGGATGCCAACCTATTACCAGCACAATCCGTTGGATCAACAGTCACCGCAAGTACGCCCAATTCAACCACATTCACGCTCGCCAACGGGGTTGAGGGCAGAATTACATTGTTGCCACATCCAACTTGCAGCGATGGACATTTCTTTGGATCAGCGCCGTTTTCTATCGAGATTTTGACAGGGCTTTCAGGCGTCAGCCCTGCCACGGGCGCAACTGCGTGTTGCGTTCTGCAACCTTATTGAAAGAGGATATCATGTCCCGACTATTATCTGCTGCCCTGATTTGCCTGCCCTGCATATCTAACGCAGGCGGCGTTCCATTGAACCAATCCATTCTCAACGCCCTTGATGGCAAAGGGCTGAGTATGCATTGCTTTGGTACCGAACCCTTTTGGTCGCTGACATTTGCCAAGAACCCGAACAACACCGTGACCTTGGCTCGCCCCGGTGAAGCTGATCAAACGATGCCTTTCACCTACAGCGCCCAAAACGGTGGCGGATTGGTGAAATCGGTGTTTGCCACCAGCGGCGGGATCAGTGGCGACATCACATATGTACCAAATGGCAATTGTTCTGATGGAATGTCAGACTTTGGCTATTCATTCTCGACCAGCGTCACCTTCCCTGCGTCCACCCCATTGGGAACACAGCAAGGCTGCTGCAAACTGCAACCAAATTAATTACTTCGTTTCCCAGCCAACAACGACACCATCCTCAAGATACACGCGCGTACCAAAACGGTTCTTGCCTTTTTGATCGTATTTCATTTCTTGCTTGGTCTTGGTCTTCAACGCCGTCTCGTCCAGGTCGGCAGGCTCGCCCCAGACTTCCTTGACCATTTCCATGCTCATTCCGCGCATGATTTGCCCGTCCATAATCGCATCCACAAACTCTGCATCGCCATAGTTTGACAGCAATAACTTGTGCCGCAATCCGCGCAACAAGCGGCGAATAACCCACCAAACAACCAACAGCCCGATCAAAGCCCCCGCGCCGACCAAAACCCAGTTCAAAATTGTCTCTGGCATCGCAGCCTCCCTTAATCTTGTCCCATCTTTAGCAAAGCCACGATCCAGATTAAAGCCGCGACTTGGCAGCTACATTTGTATGCGCTAGGCTGAGCATCTAGCATTTAAAGGAACCCCTTATGTCCACCCCAACTGACCACGGCTTTGACACCAAATTAATCCACGCGGGCGCCGCACCAGACCCAGCTACGGGTGCACGTAATACGCCTATTTACCAAACCACAGCCTATGTATTCAAAGACGCTGATCATGCCGCGCGCTTGTTCAACCTAGAAGAAGTTGGGTACATTTATTCACGCCTGACCAACCCAACGGTGGCAGTATTGGCAGAACGTATTGCCACGCTTGAAGGCGGCGCAGGGGCGGTCTGTTGTTCATCAGGACACGCAGCGCAAATTATGGCGCTGTTTCCGTTGATGGGACCTGGTACAAACGTCGTTGCATCTACCCGCGCCTATGGTGGGACACTGACTCAATTCAGCCAGACCATCAAACGTTTTGGTTGGTCAGCAACATTCGTCGATTTCGACGATCTGGAGGCGGTGGAAGCAGCGATTGACGACAACACGCGCGCCGTTTTCTGCGAAAGCATCGCCAATCCAGGTGGCTATATTACCGATCTTGATGCTATTTCAGCCATCAGTGACAAGGCAGGTGTGCCCCTGATCGTCGACAACACAACGGCAACACCGTATCTGTGCAACCCGATAGAGCATGGTGCCACATTGGTCGTGCATTCGACGACGAAATACCTGACAGGCAACGGCACGGTAACAGGCGGTTGCGTCGTGGATAGTGGCAAGTTCGACTGGTCTGCCAGCGACAAGTTCCCATCCCTCAGCCAGCCTGAACCAGCCTATCACGGGTTGAACTTTCACGCAGCACTGGGCGGCATGGCGTTCACATTTCATTCGATCGCCATTGGTTTGCGCGATCTGGGCATGACGATGAACCCGCAGGCGGCACACTATACGCTGATGGGGGTGGAAACACTGTCTTTGCGTATGGATCGTCATGTCGAAAACGCCACGAAACTGGCGACGTGGCTGGAAAACGATCCGCGGGTTGACAGCGTCAGCTATGCTGGACTTGAAAGTTCTGCATATCACCACCGGATGGCGCGCATCTGCCCCAAAGGGGCCAGTGGTTTGTTCACAGTGGCGGTCAAAGGCGGTTATGACGCCTGCGTTAAACTGGTCGACGGTTTGGAATTGTTCAGCCATGTGGCCAATTTGGGCGACAGCCGCTCATTGATCATTCACCCAGCGTCAACCACGCACCGCCAACTGCCCGAAGACCAGCTAGAGGCCGCAGGGGCCGGCAAAGGCGTTGTGCGCATATCAGTCGGTATCGAAGATATCAAAGACCTGATCGCAGACATGGATCAAGCGTTGGCCAAAGCCACAGCATAAACAATCAGGTCAGGCCGCATGCGCAGGCCTGACCACCCATAAATCGCCTAAAAGCACCTATATTTCTGGCTAGATTGACTCTTTATTAAAATTCACTCATACGATGCTCAGCAAATCAGATGACACTTCGGTCATCGCGCCGCGTAGATGCTAGCGGCACCCAATTAACACCGCTTAGAAAAACGCGAGATATATGACTAAATTTACTGACCTCAACCTTAGCCCAAAGGTTATGAAGGCCATCAACGATGTTGGCTATGAAACCCCTACCCCCATTCAAGCAGAAGCCATTCCGCACGCCCTAGAAGGCCGCGACGTATTAGGCATTGCGCAAACAGGTACAGGTAAAACCGCTGGTTTTACCCTGCCAATGATCCACAAACTGGCGCGTGGCCGTGCCCGTGCACGGATGCCACGATCCTTGGTTCTGGCGCCAACACGCGAATTGGCAGCCCAAGTTGCTGAAAATTTCGAGCTGTATGCGAAATATGTCAAACTCGACATGGCGCTGTTAATCGGCGGTGTATCTTTCAAAGACCAAGATCGTTTGATCGATCGCGGTGTGGACGTTCTGATCGCCACCCCGGGTCGTCTGTTAGACCATTTCGAACGCGGTAAGTTGTTGCTGACCGGTATCGAAATCATGGTTGTCGACGAAGCGGATCGCATGTTGGATATGGGGTTCATACCCGATATCGAGCGCATCTTTAAACTGACACCGTTTACGCGCCAAACATTGTTCTTCTCTGCCACCATGGCCCCAGAAATTACGCGTATTACGCAAGAATTCTTGTCAAATCCAGTGCGTGTCGAAGTGGCGCGTCAGGCGACAACGTCCGAGACGATTGAGCAAAAAGTTTGTGTGTTTAAGGCTGAAAACCGCAAGGTAGAGGCGAAACGCAAACGCACCGTGCTGCGTCATTTGATCGAGGCGGAAAAACATCGCCTGACCAACGGTATCATCTTTTGCAATCGCAAGGTTGACGTTGATGTGGTGATGAAGTCATTGAAAAAGCACGGCTATTCTGTAGGGGCTATCCACGGTGACTTGGATCAGCGGTATCGTACCGAGGTGCTGAACGGGTTCCGCAACAACGACATTACCTTTATGGTAGCCTCGGACGTGGCAGCGCGCGGTTTGGATATTCCGAACGTTTCTCACGTGTTCAACTATGACGTACCAATCCATTCCGAAGATTATGTTCACCGCATTGGACGCACAGGTCGTGCGGGTCGCAACGGTTGGGCGTTTACTTTGTGCTTGCCGCACGAGCAAAAGCATTTGGATGGTATTGAAAAGCTGGTTGAAAAAGCAATCCCGCGTGTCGATGCCCCAGATGACGGTGCCAAGCCCGCCCGCAATGATCGGTCAGAAAAATCGGACAAACCAGAGCGTAAACCGCGCCCTGCCAAATCACGCAGCGACCGGCCAAAGGCAGAAACAGAAAAAGCTGAAACGCAGAAGGCTGAGCAGCCTGCGAAGACCGAGCCTGAACAAACACCCAAGGCTGACAAAGCGCCCGAGCCAAAACCTCAGGAAGCCAAGCCAGCACGCGACAAGCCAAACGACAATCGTCGTGGTGGACGTGGACGTGGGGACAGAAATGATCGAAATGACGGGGGTGGCGCAAAGGTCGTCGGCCTTGGAGATCATATGCCTAGCTTCATGACCCGCGAATGGAATTTCGTGGTGTCAAAAGACGAGCCAGAGGCGGCAAAGGACGTACCGACAGAGGATGTGTCGAAAGACACGCCCGTCGAGGACGTGCCGAAAACCGATGCCGATAACACGGATACATAAAAGCGAAAAAGGGGTGATCTAGTATCACCCCTTTTTTTGATTATCTAATATTAAGTGTTTCACCCTACGTCCCCAAAAGAGGACGTAGGTTTTTTTATCGAGTTATCTAGTCGGTCAAACGATTGATCAACACTTTGACAACAGGTTTCTTACCAACTTCGTCTTTGCAAACTTTGTTGACGGCACGGACAACCAAACCTTCGATCTTTTCATCATCTCGCAATGATTTTGCCTTGGCAGTCACCAACGCTTGTTCAATCATGCCTTCCATCAAATCAATCAGTGGTTCTTCATGCTCAAACGTATCAGGCAACCCCAACGGATCGGCCCAAACGCCCAACAAATCGTCCCCTTCGATGACAAGCGAGACCGCAACAGTACCGCGGATCGCCATGCGAATACGCTCTAATACAACACCGTCATAAGCACCAATCAACCGTTTGCCATCCATATAGGTACGGCCAGTTTCAATATGATCATATACCTTTGGTTTGTCGGCACTCAGATCAACCATAGTGCCATTTTCGGCGATGATACTGTTGATACCTTTATGCTGTGCCAGCTCTGCATGTTCGCGCAAATGGCGATATTCGCCATGCATTGGGATCAACATCTTTGGTTTCAACAAATCATGCAGCCGTTCCAAATCGGGGCGGTTCGCATGACCAGAAACGTGATACAAATCAGAACTGTCATCAATAACGCGCACGCCCTGTTTGGCAAAGCTGTTGATGATGCGTCCCACACCGATTTCATTCCCAGGAATGGTTTTCGACGAGAACAAGAATGTATCATTGGGCTTCAACGTAATGCCCAGATACTTGCCCGCCGCCAACTGACCAGAGGCCGCACGACGTTCGCCCTGTGATCCAGTCACCAACAGCATCAGGTTTTCGCGCGGTAACCCGTGGACATCATCCAGATCAATCGTCGGTGGAAAATCCGTCAGCACGCCTGTGCTTTCGGCATACCCTTTCATGCGTTGCATTGAGCGGCCCAATACACAGACTGACCGTCCTGCATCAACGCCAGCTTGCGCCAGTGTTTTCAAACGCGCGATGTTAGAGGCGAACGTGGTCGCAACCACCATGCCCGACGCGCCTTTAATCATTTTGGTCAACGGCGCTGTCAGCGTTTCTTCTGAGCGGCCATCTTTGTGACTGAACACGTTTGTGCTGTCACAGACCAGTGCATGAACACCCTCTTCGCCAAGTTTTGCAAACACGGCTGGATCAAATGCTTCGCCAACGATTGGGTTTGGATCAAGCTTTAGATCACCGGTATGCACAATGCGGCCTTTGGGTGTGTCGATGACCAACCCAGATGCCTCGGGGATTGAATGCGGCACTGGCAAAAAGCCGACCATCATCTCGCCCATTTTAACCTGATGCGGGTAGGCATCGATCACTTGGACATGGTTCGGATCTTCGCCGCGATCTTCCATTTTGGCGCGCGCCACAGCGGCAGTGAATTTGCGGCAATATATCGGCGCTTTCAAACGTGGGTATAGCATCCCAATGGCACCGATATGGTCTTCGTGTGCGTGGGTAATGAATATCCCATCCAAGCGGTCTGCGCGATCCGCGATATAGGATGGATCCGCCATGATCAGATCAACGCCCGGGGTGCTTTCCATATCAGGAAACGTCACACCGACATCCACAAGGATAAAGCGTTCTTTACCCTCGGCACCGTAGCCGTACAGGTACATATTCATGCCGATTTCTCCCGCCCCGCCTAGAGGAAGGAAAATCAATCGTTTTTTAGTTGTCATTCGTCTTTGTTCCGATCTGCGATCACGACCAAACCATGTAAGGTCAATTCTGGAACCAGTGTGTCAAACACATCTGTCCCCCGTTCAAACAGACTTGCTAGCCCACCTGTCCCGATCACACGCATCGCTCTTGGATGCTCTGATCGGATTTGTTTCACGATGCCCTCTATCATGCCGACATAGCCCCAAAAGACCCCCGACTGCATACAGGCAACTGTGTTGGTACCTATAACATTCTCAGGCTTTGTCACGTCGATATGTGGCAATGCGGCTGCGGCTTGATGTAACGCTTCGACAGACAGGTTCACACCTGGTGCGATGACACCCCCAATATAGGCACCATCATGGTCAACAACGTCAAAAGTTGTTGCTGTTCCGAAATCAACAACGATTAGATCGCCACCGAACTGATCGAATGCAGCGACCGTATTGACCAGTCGATCTGGCCCCACAGTCGTGCCTTCGTCAACGCGAACATCAATACCAAGTTCGGTTTCGGGTTTGCCCACCACAATCGGCCGGCATTCAAAATACTTGTCGGCCAGCAGGCGGATATTGAACACCACGCGCGGTACAGTAGAGCTGACAATCACACGGTCAATCTTGGCCTTGATGCCGTTCAGCCCCATCAATTGGTTTAGGAACACAAAATATTCGTCAGCCGTGCGTTTGGCAACGGTTTCAGACCGCCAAGATGCGACGAAGTCGGTGCCGTCATGCAGCGCAAAAACAGAGTTGGTATTGCCAACATCAATTGCCAATAGCATAAGCGTTTCCTTCAGTTAGAAAAATATGTCCGCGGCATGGATTGCACGCGGGCCTTTGGGCGTTTCTAGTATAACCGCCCCTGTCTCGTCTAGGGTCGTAAACACCCCTTTAATTTCCTCGGTTGGCGTACGTGCAGTGATCTGTTCACCCAACCGTGCGGCAAGATCCAACCAATCGGCACGCAAGCTTGCAAACCCATCGGTTTGCATCTGCGCTTCGCGGGTTTTAAAGGCAGGTGCAAGCGCATCCAAGAATGCTTCGGGCGTTACATCTAGATCCGCGTCGTTCGACAAAGACCGCGGCGCGGCTGCGGATGCTTCGATCTTTCCTGTTTCTGTCACAGACTGCAGGTTCACCCCTATTCCAACAGACATGTATGTCACGTCGGCGATGCGCGATGTCTCTAGCAATATACCCGCTAGTTTACCGTCTTTCAGCAATACATCATTGGGCCACTTAAGGGACAGATCAGCCGCCTTTACACCAACTGAAACCAACCCATCATGCAGGGCCAACGACGCCACAAAGCTGCGCAACGCTATCTGCGCAGGTGGTTCAGTAGTGGCCGTAATATATGTCGCGGCGAAATTACCTGATTGTGTCGACCACGCGCGACCACGCCTACCGACGCCAGCTGTTTGTTCGTATGAAAGAACCCAAGCGGGTGCGTGATCAATCTGGCGCACTGCTTCCTTATTGGTGCTGTCTATCGTATCGAAGACAAAGCGGCCGAGGCCTGTTGGCCAACGGCTCATGCTTACTTCAACAAGGCCGCAGCTGCGTTTGCAGACCAACCTTCAAGGCCAAACAGACTGAAGATACCTAGAACGATTAGCGCGGTTGATGCCATCATCGCAATATAGTGCAATCCAGACATAGACCCGTTCAGCCCGTCGGTTTCTTTGCCAAAATACATGTAATAGATGATGCGCAGGTAATAGAACGCACCGATCACCGATGCGACCACACCAGCAACAGCTAGCCACGCCATGTCAGCCTCTACCGCTGCGCGCAGGACAGCCAACTTGCTAAGGAAGCCCGCAAATGGCGGAATGCCAGCCAACGACCACATCAAGGCCGCCAATGCAAAGGCTACGCCCGCATTTTGGTTAGAGTACATCCCAAGCGAGCGGATATCAGTGACGGGTGTGCCGTCTTTCTCCATGCTCATGATAAAGGCGAACACACCGATATTCATCACCACATAGATCACCATGTAGATCAGCATGGCTTGAACGCCAGCTTCGGTTCCCGCGGCCAACCCCATCAGGGCAAAGCCCATGTGCGCGATTGAAGAATATGCCATCAGGCGTTTGATATTGGTTTGACCGATAGCGGCAATTGCGCCGACAAACATCGATACAACGGACAGGAACGCGATGATCTGTGACCAGTCATTCACAGCACCCGCGAAGGCGTCATGCACAACGCGCGCAAACATGCCAGCGGCCGCAACTTTGGGTGCTGTGGCAAAAAACGCGGTTACAGGTGTGGGCGAACCTTCGTAAACATCTGGTGTCCACATGTGGAACGGTGCAGCAGAGATTTTGAACGCCATACCAGTGCACATAAAGACCAGTCCAAACAACAGGCCCAGACCGATATCACCGTCAGTTATTGTCGATGCAATGCCAGCAAAATTGGTGGTTCCTGCATAGCCATAAACCAGAGATGCGCCGTACAGCAACAAACCAGAAGATAACGCACCTAGAACGAAATATTTCAAACCCGCCTCGGTGGACCGCAGGCTGTCACGTCGGAAGGCCGCGACGACATACAATGCGAGCGATTGCAGTTCTAGCCCCATATATAGCGCCATCAAATCACCCGCAGATACCATCATCATCATACCAACAACGGCCAATGTGATTAGGATTGGAAACTCGAATTTATAAAGATTGTTTCGCTTCAGATAGTTTTGACTAAGCACCAACATTATCGAGGACGAGATCAGCATTACTGATTTCGCAAAGCGCGAAAATTCGTCGTCGATGAACATGCCGCCAAACGCCTCGCGGCTGCCCGCAGGGGCAAACATCAACATGACACCCAACAGCGCCAATACGATAGAGGTCAGCCAAAAGACAACACCTGACAGGCGATCTTTGCCGCCGTAAACGGCGATCATCAGCATGGCCATGGCGTAGACCGCCAACATGACCTCTGCCAATACGATTGTAATATCTGTGCCGATCATACCAGCCACCCTTAATGTGTTGTCGTCGTGGCGGCAGCAGGTGCTGCATCCGCGATAGTGTCAAAATTCATAAGCAGATGATCCACCGCCGGTCCGATCATATCGAGCACCAATGCAGGGTAGACACCCAGCAAAAGCGTGAAGAAAACCAGTGGTGCCATCAGTACTTTTTCGCGGGTGGTCATGTCTTCGATTGTCAGCAAGCTTTGCTTGATCAGATCACCGAACACAACGCGGCGGTATAGCCACAAAGCATATGCCGCTGACAAAATCACGCCAAAGGTCGCCCCGAAGGCAATCCATGTGTTGGCTTTGAACGCGCCGACCAAAGTCAAGAATTCGCCGACAAACCCAGATGTGCCCGGTAGGCCAACATTGGCCATGGTGAACAGCATAAAGATCAACGCATAAACTGGCATCCGAACCACAAGCCCGCCGTAGGCATCAATATCGCGCGTGTGCATGCGGTCATAAATCACGCCAACGCCCAAGAATAACGCGCCAGAAATAAAGCCGTGGCTGATCATTTGGAAAATCGCACCATCAATGCCCTGTTTGTTCAACGCGAAGATACCCATCGTCACGAATCCCATATGGGCAACGGATGAATAGGCAATCAGCTTTTTCATATCTTCCTGCATCAACGCCACAAGCGATGTGTATATGATGGCGATGACAGACAGAGTCATCACGAAGTTAGCCAGCAAGATGGATGCGTCAGGGAACATAGGTAAACTGAACCGCAAAAATCCGTACCCACCCATTTTCAACAGGATCGCGGCCAGTACAACGGAACCCGCCGTCGGGGCCTGAACGTGTGCGTCAGGCAACCAAGTGTGAACAGGCCACATTGGCATTTTTACAGCGAAG
>CALDZS010000007.1 GCA_937944065.1 uncultured Amylibacter sp.
GGATTGCGCGATGTGTTGGCCAAGGGCGCACCTGCGGATGTATCGGCTGAGGCGCTGCCGATCCGTGAAGTTCGTCGCACACGCATTGGGCAACTGCCCGTGGCGTTCTGGTTCAGCAGTGAAACAACCGCGCATTTGATCTGTTTTAGATCTGTGGGCGAGCATGTGTTTGAGTGGCTATCAACAGCAGCCAAGCTTGGCAGCGCGCCGACGTATAACCTTTAGACGAGACTTAAACCCATACAAACGACCAAAATCCGCTAAGCGCCTGACGCATAGCGGCTTTTCTTATTCAGAGGGTGTCAACCTTTGCTGCATTGCCTAGATAACAGGTAAGCAAAAAAGGACTACAAAATGCAAAATGCACATGATTTCGATGCGTATGAATTTTCTCATGCGGACTTACTGAAGATCGAACTCGAAGCCCGTAAACTGCGCGCCGAGATGATGAAAAAGGGTATTATGGACATGGTCGCTTGGGTCAAATCAATCGACTTCTCGGGCCCATATTCAAAACACGAACTTAACTAAGCTCATAATCTAATACCATTTGATTAAAGGGTCGACGCGTTCGACCCTTTTTCTTTTGGATCAAAGGGTCTAAGGACAGCACATGACAGATACATTCCCCATTATACGCATGCGCCCCAAAACCACTGCCCAACGGGTTCGGTTTGG
Source organism: uncultured Amylibacter sp. (assembly GCA_937944065.1). GTDB lineage: Bacteria > Pseudomonadota > Alphaproteobacteria > Rhodobacterales > Rhodobacteraceae > Amylibacter. Next base: position 679 of record CALDZS010000007.1, read on the forward strand.
ATTTCCGTGGATTTACCTAGATGAGCTGGTCATGGACCGCCGTTCCAAAAACGTGGCCCCAGGCACTTTGGTTCAGGTGCAAGACGAGCATCGCACCGATTTGGCGATCTGCGCCTATAATCCTGACAGCAAAATCACTGCACGGGTGCTGGCGCTGGGCAACGAATTAACTATCGACCAAGCTTGGTTCGAAGACCGCTTGCGCCACGCGGCAGAGCATCGCGAACGCCTGTTCGACACCCCGTTTTATCGTTTGATCCACGCAGAAGCTGACGGCCTGCCTGGTGTGATCATCGATCGCTTTGGCGACAGTTTTGTGATTCAACCAAATGCTGCATGGGCTGATGTTCGCGTCGATATGATTGCAGATGCATTGCGTGCTGTGTTTGACGCGAAAACCATCGTTAAAAACGCGTCAGGACGCGCACGTGGGCTAGAGGGTTTGGACGACGAAACCAAGGTTCTATTCGGCGAAGCATCTGCTCCGATTGAAACCAAAATGAACGATGCGACATATTTGGCCGATCTGATGGGTGGGCAAAAAACAGGCCTGTTCTTTGATCAACGCGCCAACCACGCCATGGCCGCACGCCTTGGCAAAGGCGGCGATGTTTTGGATGTGTTTAGTCATGTGGGTGGCTTCTCGCTTGCCGCATTGGCAAACGGTGCGATCAGCGCCGTTGCTGTAGACGCATCCCAACCTGCCCTTGATTTGGCCACTGGTGGTGCAAAAGCATCTGGCGTGGACGGCAAGTTCGAAACCATCAAAGGCGACGCATTCGATACTATGGCTAAAATGGCCGAAGATGGTAAGGTTTTTGACCTTGTTGTTTGTGACCCACCTGCATTTGCCCCATCAAAACCAGCGCTTGAAAAGGGCTTGCGTGCCTATGAACGCGCCGCGCGGATGGCATGTGCCTTGGTCAAACCGGGCGGTTATTTGGTGCTGTGTTCTTGTTCACATGCCGCTGGCATGGACAAGTTCCGCCAAGCATCGTTGCGCGGTATGGGTAAGGCCGGCCGCTCTGGCCAAATCGTTCATACGGGTGCTGCATCACCTGACCATCCTGTGCATCCGCATCTTGCCGAAAGCAGCTATCTGAAATCAATCTTCTTGCGCCTCGCCTAATGCGCATCCTTCTCGACACATGCGTGCTTTATCCCACCGTGATGCGAGAAGTTTTGCTGGGTGCTGCACGTGCAGGCCTGTTCACACCGTTATGGTCGAACCGCATCTTTGATGAATGGCGCCGCGCGACCGAGAAAAAGGAAGATGGGTTCGCGGCACAAGCAGGGGTCGAAATTGCGCTGACGGGGGCGGCATGGCCAGATGCGATGGTCCCATTTGATCACGCCGACGAGCTGTGGTTACCTGATGCGAATGATATCCATGTGCTGGCGGCTGCGATCAACGGCAAAGCAGATCAGTTGGTCACGGCGAATATTAAAGATTTCCCCACCCGTATTCTGACGCAACATGGCATATTGCGTCGTGATCCAGATGGGTTTTTGGTGGAATTGGCTCATGCGAACCCAGATCAATTGGATGCAGTTGTGGCACAGGTTCTGTCCAAGGCAAACGCGATGTCAGACGCCCCGTTTACAGCGCGCAGTTTGCTAAAGAAAACCCGCCTGCCGCGGCTTGGTAAATATATGGAACCGCGGATTTAGCCTCGATGGGTTGGTGCGAACGAGTGACCGCGCTTACAGTTTGAAATCCACAATGACTGGGTAATGATCGGTGGGCCATTCGCCGTCAAATTTTCGTCTGATGACAACGGGATCGCCGACCCTTTGGGCAGCACCCACGACACCGATATGGTCAATCGCGCCAAACAAATTTATGCCCCGATTCATATGATATGTAGCGCCTTTGATGGGCGCGAACTGAACGCCTGCGCCTTCCAGAACCGTGACGATTTCATCGCCTTTGCGAGCGTTCAAGTCGCCCACAACGAATACGGATTCACCAGTTGCCACCCACGGCGTGATCCGCTTTGCAACCAGTTCCACCGAACGCAGCCTGTTTTCACGATTGGAAAAATCGGTGTGAATATTAACCATCCGAAACCCATTACCTTTCAAATCTTTAAACCGTGCCCAGGACGCGAACGCGGGATAGGACCCATTAAAAGTCCGCGAATAGATGACATCTGGAGTTTCGGAAAAGAAGAACCAGCCTTGATCCTGCAAGGTCAGCCGGTCTTTGCGATACAAGATGGGTTGAGTGGACGGGAATGTTTTGGGATCCCCGACAGCTGCTGCTGCATATTCTGAGTTGTTCTTTAACAACCAGTCCAACGTCAAATTCACGTCTTTTCCACTGCGATGCGCAAAACTCTCCATTTCTTGGAACGCGATCACATCAGCACCGACGTTTTTGAAAGCTTTGTTCAGGGGTTCTTTGCGACGGTTCCAATCGCCCACAGACCAAGAGCCCGTTGGTTTGCTTAGGATAATATAGTGGACATTATAGGTCGCTACGCGCAGCAATCCGTTGGCCGCCTCTGGTAGCGGCGCATTACCAGAATGACGTACCATCTGACATCCGACAACTGCCAGTACAATCGCCAGTGCCATGAGGGTTGTTTTCAAAATACGCTTCATCATTTTATCTAAATGCTAGCAAAAACGCGTCGTCGTCAAGGTAACTTGGTGGTGTTCCACTTCGCCTCGTTTGCTTCGATCGCGGCGATCCGCTCTTGGGTCGCAGGGTGGCTGGCCGTCCATGCCAATGGCCGTCCGCCAGCGCCTGTCAAATTATCAAGTTTTAAAAACAAGGATTTCTGCCCATCTGTCCCAATACCTGCTTTGGTTAGTAGGGCGGATGCATATTCGTCGGCGGCATATTCATCGGTTCTGGAAATTCGAGCAGCCAATAAACTGGTCAGCATGGATGCAATGTAAACACCAATGCCAGGTATGATACGTCCCAACACCATGCTCAACGCGACGCGCAATGCGTTTTGTCCCGAAAAATCTATAACGCGGCGGCGTGAATGCCCCAAGGCTACGTGACCGAGTTCGTGGGCAATCACGCTAGCCAATTCCGCCGCAGATACCTGTCCCGCGCGATATTTCTCGAAGAAACCACGGGTTATGAATATTCGGCCATCTGGGGCGGCTAGCCCGTTGACTGGATCGATCTCGTAGATGTTCACCTTGATACGTGGCACGTCTAGAACGGCGGCCATATCCAGACACAACCCTTCTAAATCTGGGTCCTTCATTGTCGTGGATTTCGCATCCAGTTCTTTATGGGTGCGCCAGACTGAAAAGTAATAGGCACAGACCGCATAAGCGATGGCGATCAAGATAGGGGTTAGACGAAGCATACTTTATATATGGTGTCAGCGTGCCGTCAGGGCAAGGGGATTACAGAACCCAACCCAAGAACATGGCAAATGATAGCCCAATCAGGCCGAAAATGACGGCATGTGCGGCTGCATACTGCAATTTATCTAGGCGATTGCCGCCAGATTTTGTTGCACGCAGCCACCCCAATGCAATGCCGCAAAGCACGCCGATTAAACCAAAATACATGAGAAATTATCCTTTTAGGCTCTGTCGCCCGACCTTACCGATTTGAACAGTAATCTTCAATATACGTTCCACGTCTTCGGGCTTGCCAAGCGCATATAAACCCCATTCGCGGGCTTCTTGACGCAGGATATCTGCCTTTTCGGATTGCCCTGTTAGACGAGCCACCTCGGCCTCTAGTGCCAGCAAGTTCATCAACAAACCAGCATCTTGAGATTTGCGCGCTGCCTGTTTTGACGGGGTGATCAATTGTTGCGCACGATCTGTTTCGCCCGCAGCGATGGCCAAAGAGGCCAATTGCACAGTCGCGCGCGCAGTGTGAATGTCTTCGACCCCGTACAAGCGACGGTAAAGTTCGTATGCGCGCGTATAACTTCTGATCGCTTCTTCTTGCTCGTCTTTCGACAAAATACGTCCACGCGCATATAAAACGTAACCCAATCGATTGCGTTCATAGCCCAGCTGTTCACTGGATTTCAGCGCCTCGTTTATTTTGCGAGAGCGGCGGCTGTTGCTGCCTGACGGGCCAACAGCGCCGCGCATTGTATCGATCCAACTGGCAGGCGTTCGGGACTGTCCCGTGCTGACATATCCACCGCCAGTGGGGTTAAGGGTCGCTAGTATTCCGGGCAACAAAGCGGCCACTTGTTCTTTGCTCATACCAGATCGTAATTGGGGCGAATAAAACGTTCGCAATGCAAGCATGTCAAACGGAGTTAAAACCAGATGAAAATTGTCGTCGTTATAAACGGAATCTGCCAAACGATAGAGATCATTGAGCGGCCCCAATGCTTGGGCAATTTCTTCATGCAGGCAATCACGCAATTCTTGTGGGGCGGCGTTACGCGGGACCACAACAACCACTTGGGTGCGGGTTTCCAGCTGTGACCAGTCGGTGCTAACATCTCGTTGCTTTCGCAGTAATTCTGAAAATGTGGACGCACCGGGCACAATAAAACACGCAGCACTTGGCACCAACGCGCGCATCTTGGCACCATTTACCAGATCGACCGAGATGTTGGCCTTTTGCCCATCAGGGACAATAGAAATTGGAATTCCTGCTTCGGATCTTAGTCTGGTGACGAGTTTCTTAAGATCGGTTCGCGCAAACGATGGTGGCGCGTTTGTAAACCCAACTGTGATTGG
>CALDZS010000008.1 GCA_937944065.1 uncultured Amylibacter sp.
GCACGGATTTCGATGGAGAGACGCGTAAATGCGTCGTGTGCGATATTCCGTTTGCAAAGGAATAAACATTTCGAGGGTGTGAAAATCCTCAAAAACTGCACGAATAACTGACCGGAAAATGCAGATCACTTGGGCATTAAAAGCTCATGAAACACAATCTGCATTTTCCATTAGGTACACTATTATTTGCAACTGCTTCGGTAGTGCTGGCGATCCATCCTGTCATATGGTTGGTGCGGACATGGACCGATCCATCTTACGGATCATTCGGATTTGTATTCATCGGCCTTGCGTTTTTGCTGGTCATAGCCAGCCTAGTATCTGGTTCCTCCACAGAAGAAACTCGCCAAGGCCTATCACCGATATATATTTTGTTAACGGCTGGTTTAATCCGATTGGCCAGCCAGTTATTCGCGATTAATTTTCTGGGCGGTATCGCGCTATGTCTTGATATCTATGCAGTTCTAAAACTTCTAAACCTGAATGCGCGTCCTCTTCCCGTTTCTCCTTTTTGGATCGCCGGCTTGATCTTTCTATCTCTACCGATCGAGCGATTACTGCAGCGATTTGGCGGCTTGTTCTTACAAGACGCATCTGCTGCAGGCGCGTGTCAAACACTCGGCCTATATTTTCACGATCTGAAATGCGCTGGCACCTTATTGACCGTACGCGGACACGAAGTCTTGGTTGATTTGCCTTGTTCTGGCACTGCAGCCCTGATGATTACCTTGGGAAGCTTTGTCGCACTTTGCGCCATTCAGCGCCCAAGACCAATCACAGCAATTAGTTGGCTGACATTCGCCCTTACCCTATCTGTGTTTTTCAACAGCATCCGCATCAGTCTGTTGGCCTTTGGCATTGTATACAAATCAATATTACCCTTCGATGTTATGTCAGAACCAGCGCATGGTTTAATTGGTTTGACCACCCTAGGCCTGTCTTTGTTGCCGCTATTCCTGTGGTTCCGCCCCACGCCGTGGCACAGGGCATCACGTTGGGTAAAGCGCCCTGTTAGCCTAAATAACAAGTCCCAATCTATCTTGGGTGCCTGCGCTCTGTGCGCGGCAGTTGCGATTGTCAGCGCACCACGAACAGCATGGGATATCTCGGGCGAGGTTCAGCCCCCGTTTCTACCGACAGCGTTGCACAGTCATTCAATTGAGACTCATCCACTTAGCGCCAAAGAACAACAATACTTCGAAGCTTTCGGCGGTGTCGCGCGCAAGGCCAGCTATGGCGCGATGGGCGTTACGATCGTGCGCACCACTTCGCCGTTGCGGCATCTGCATTCGCCGCAAGAGTGCCTGAAAGGTCTGGGGTTTGATGTAACCTTCAAAGGTACCAGCACCGGATCATGGCCCAGTTCGATTTACACGGCCACCGACACGGCGGGCCAGTGGATAGTTGCTGTCACATTCGCGGCGAATGATGGGTTTGTCACAGCCAACATTGCACAAGTGATTTGGCACTGGTTGAAAAACCCAAACCTTGTTTGGTCCAGCTATCAACGCATTACCCCGCATAATTTCGATCCATCGCAACGCCACCAATTGGAGGCCAGCCTTATGGCCTCGCTTGATGTCCCTATGAACCCACAGTCACCCCAGGAGAACCGTAATGAAACTAACTAAAACTCGTACAATTCTGCTCGCATTAATTCTAGCCTTTGCTGGGTTGCCAACGCAGGCCAATCCCGCAGACGAAGTTGCAGGTCAGGTAGTCGCACATCATGACGGCGAACGCATCACGCTTCCCCTGCTCAGCTCTGATTATAAAATCGACATTGATGGCACTGTCGCCACGGTCGAACTGACCCAAAGTTTTTCTAATCCTAGCGATGTTCCACTAAACGCACGCTATCTGTTTCCGTTGAATCAGAACGCAGCTGTGTTCGCCATGAAAGTGGAGGTTGGTAACGAGCTGATTGAAGCCGTCATTAAGGAAAAATCTGACGCGCAGAAAACGTTTGATATTGCAAAATCCGAAGGTAAGGCCGCTGCGCTATTGACCCAGAACCGCCCCAACATGTTCACTCAAAACATCGCCAATTTAGTGCCTGGTATGCCGATCAAAGTAACTCTGTCTTATGTTCAATCTGTACCAAAAATTGACGGTGAGTATTCATTGGTCGTACCGATGATTGTAGCACCCCGTTATGGTCAAGCAGCCGTGAAAGATGGTGGCAATGCCAATGGATGGCAGTTGGGAAATCTACCGGCCTATCCCGATGTGGCAGGTCTGAATCTGGCTAAGGATCAAGTCAAACCGCGTGTCACTCTGCTGGCGAACATTCGCGCGGGAATGCCGATAAAAAACCTGCAAAGCCAGACGCATCGCTTGACCATCACTGGTGACGGCGTTGCGAAATCTGCGGTTCTTACAAAGGGGGTCGATCTGGACAATCGCGATTTCGTCCTACGCTATGCGCTGTCAGGCGACAGCCTGCTTGCCGGCGTTTTGGGATCGTACGGCACAAATGGCGGCTATGCCTCGATCGTCGTGGAGCCGCCAAACATTGTGCCAGACGCGATGGTCACACCGCGCGAGTTGATCTTTTTAATCGACACATCAGGATCGCAAAGTGGTCAACCGTTAGATGCCAGTAAAACTTTCATGTCAGTGGCGCTGGACGCTCTGCGCCCCAATGATTATTTCCGCATCGTCGAGTTCGAAAGCAACATTCGAAGCTTTGCGAATGACGCCATGCCGGCGAGCTCGACCAACGTCAAAGCTGGCAAAAGGTTTGTTCGAAACCTAACCGCGAACGGCGGCACCAATATTGATGCAGCCATTCGTGCAAGTTTTGCGACAAGACGCGTCGCAGGAACCTTGCCCATCGTGGTATTCCTAAGCGACGGTTTGGTCGGTAACGAGGCAGATGTTATCCAACGTATTCGCAAACATATTGGCGAGGCACGGATTTATTCCTTCGGCGTCGGCACCTCGGTCAATCGATACCTTATGGACGGTGTGGCGAAACACGGGCGCGGCTACGCACGCTATATCGACCCAACAGATGATGCTTCTGAAGTTGCTGTTCGGTTCGCAAACGATCTGAAAACACCAATACTGACAGATATAAAAATCGACTGGGGCAGCTTGGACGCAGTCGACGCCACCCCCAGCGAAATACCCGATTTGTTTGCGGGCGGTTCCACCCGTATATTCACACGCTACAAAACAGGCGGCGAACACAAGATCAAGATCACAGGTAAAGTCAACGGAGTGGTTGCGGAATTGCCGATCAAAATTGACTTGCCGTCTAAGACTTTCGTTGAAAAATCACGGGCGCTAGAACTGATCTGGGCACGAAATCAGATCGCGGCAAAGACATTAGATTACAACACTGGCATGGGTAATAAACCGCAGTTAAAACGCGACGTGATCAAGTTGGGACTGTCCCATTCGTTGCAATCAAAATTCACGTCTTTTGTCGCAGTGTCCAAACTCATTTATAACGATAAACCAGACGCAGCCATGACAAAAGATGTTGCTTTGCCCAAGGTCGCGGGTATGTCCGGAAAAGCCTATCCATCCGCCATCGCCGGCAGTTCTACTCCAGAACCCGAAACATTGCTTGGGCTGATTTTGGCGGCACTATTTACTGGCCTTCGATACTGGCGGGAAATCCGCAAAAAAATCCTATCATTCAATCGCACTAAGAAAGGGCAAATCAATGCTACCTAATACTTTACGCATGGACGCTTGGTGGATGTCGCAAGACTTCCAACCCGCCAAAACCCCTTCCAGAATTCGATCTGCAAAATTATTAGAAGCACCCAAATCGTTCATCCAGATTGTGTTGGTTGCTGTTTGCCTCATCGCTATTGCAGACTGGTTGATATTTGGGCGCGCTGTGGGCCTAGGGCTCGTGATTTTTTCCCTGCTTGCCGCTGGCGCAGGTCTTTGTCTGCGCTTACGACAGGATGCCAATTGCGACCACACTAAGATGATCGTTGCCAGTAGCATATTAATTTTAGGCCTGTTGCCGATTATCGAGTATGTCCAAGCCTTGTCATTTCTGTTTTTCATCCTCGGCGCCATCGGATTTGTAACATTCTTAAACAGGGGCACTGCCGATTTATTTGATCAATTCAAGATCACCTCTACCCGTTGGCTATTTCGCTTTGCATTGGATGTACCTGAAATAAAACACGAATTATTGAAATCTGAAATAGGAAACGTAGATATAAAGCGGTTGTTATCTGGGCTAATACTCCCGCTTTCGGTTGGCATTGTTTTCGTCTTGTTATTCGTCACAGCAAATCCTGTCCTAGAGGCTCTCAGTAAACGGTTTGACCCCTTGCGCGTCTTCGCAGACATTACCCTAGTTCGGCTGGTGTTCTGGTCCCTTGTATTGATCCTAGTTTGGCCAATCCTACGATATGCCAATCCTATCGCCACTAAACGTAGGACCGCGGCCTTTGCCTCAACGATCCAGTTCGCAGTTAACTCCATATTTACACAAATTTCGGTTCGTAACACGCTGATTTTATGTAATTCATTGTTTCTCCTGCAAGGGCTCACTGATATCGGATATCTGCTTGCAGGCGCGCAGCTTCCTGATGGGATGACCTACGCAGAATACGCCCATCGCGGTGCATATCCATTGTTGGCGACTGCCTTGTTGGCAGGTGGTATTGCAGTCGCAGTCAGCGGCTTTGCACGGAATGATACACTGATACGATTTCTAACGCTGATTTGGATGGCACAAACCGCAATCCTTTTGGGATCAAGCGTGTTCCGATTGTCTTTATATATCGACGTGTACGGGTTGACACTGTTACGCATGTGGGCTGGCATTTGGATGGGATTAGTCATGGCGGGTATAGGATTGATATTAATTCAAATACTTCAATCTCGTCCTGCTTCATGGTTGGTGAAATGGAATCTTGTCCTGGCCATTTTCACCCTCTATTCCTGCTGTTTTTTTAACTTCACGCACTTTGTAGGCAGTTACAATTTCGCCAACCTAGATGCCAAAAACTCGACCGAGTATTCGTGCAAACTTGGTGGATATGCAGCCGTATCTTATTACGAGAAATTTGGCTTGTCACAGCCCAACTCGTGCTTTCCAAGCCTGCAATATGGCACGCCCATCAAAGATTGGCGCGAGTGGAGTTACCGTGGCGCACGCATGGATCGCCGTCTATCGCAGTTAGCGTTGGAACTGAAACAGGCGCTACCAGAGATGGATAATTGGCGTTATGGTGAGATCGAGGAGTACTAGGGACACCCATGCAACACACAATCCTAATCATAGATGATGATGCGCATATTCGGGATGTCATTCGGTTTGCATTGGAAGATGCCGGCTATAAAACTCAGGAGGCGTCTAACGGCAACCAAGGTTTAATCAGTTTTGGCAGAACCCCGGCGGACTTGGTGGTTTTGGATATTGGCATGCCAGAACTAGACGGCTTTCAAACTTGTAAAGAGCTGCGCAAAACCTCGAACGCGCCAATCTTATTTTTGACTGCACGCAATGACGAGATTGATCGCGTTTTGGCGTTCGAATTGGGTGGCGACTACTACCTCTCAAAACCCTTTTCACCGCGTGAACTGGTTTTGCGCGTGGGGGCGATTCTGAAACGCGGAAAAGTATCGCAGACGACAGCGATAACAGTGTCCGACCTCACGCTGGACGAAAGCAAGCATTTGGCACGGTTAATCAATAATGATCTGGAACTGACAGCACGCGAGTTTGCACTGCTAAGCGTATTAGCATCAAACCCGCTGCAGGTGTATCCCAAGGCCATCCTAATGACGCATGTCTACGGCGCTAACATATATGTTGCAGATCGCACTTTGGACAGCCATGTCAGAAACATCCGCGCAAAGGCGCGAAAATTGGGGTGTGAGGATATTATCGCAACGGTCCATGGTGTCGGCCTAAAGCTTGGTTCGTGTAGATGCTAACCGTGCGCAAGAAATGGCGCCCGTCTATGGTAACTCTGATCACCATGGTGGTTGGTACACTGATTGCGTTGCCCCTGATCGGGTTGTTGGCCGCACGCCTTACCAGCAATCAATTCGTACGCGAGACTGAAAGCAGTTTGATTTCACAGGCGGGGATTATGGCGCAGGTGTATGCCGCCGAATATCGTGCGCAGTCTGATGGATCAATCAAAGGCCGCCCCCTTTCCGAGGAACAGTTGGTCTTCTACGGTCAAAAATTCCATCATAAGCCTGTGTCTTTGACCACAAAGGCAGAAACAATTTTGGCAGAACGACCTGACCCTGCGGCTACAACCCAACCAATCGACGCATTGTATCAGGCGGTTGGACGTCGCTTTACCGAACTGTCCAACGAAGCTCAAAAGACCTCTTTAGCAGGTTATCAAGCGGTCGATATCAACGGCACCATAATTGGTGGCACGGCTGGTCTGAAAGGTAGCTTCGCGGATATCCCTGAAATTCAAACAGCCCTTGCAGGTGATACAGTTTCTTTACTGCGATACCGGTCTGATAAAAACCGTCGGCACCCACTGGTATCCATCAGCCGCGACACAGGATTTCGGGTGATGGTAGCCATGCCCGTAATTGTTCAGGACCACATCGTCGGGGCAGTTTACCTAACGCGCACCCCTAGCAATCTGCGCAGTTTTTTGTACCGCGAACGCCAAACAATGTTCTGGGTTGCAGGTTCCATACTGTTGGCTGCTTTCGTGGTTGGACTGTTGCTTTGGCGGCTTTTGGCAGGGCCGATCAGGGAACTCCAAGCTCAATCCGAAAAGGTGGCAAAAGGTCAGACAGCTTCGGTAGAACCAATTGGGCATTACGGGACCAAGGAAACAGCGGCACTGGGGCAGAGTATTGTTTCCATGTCGACCAAATTGAAGCAACGATCTGACAGCATGCAAAGCTATACCGCGCATGTAACGCATGAACTAAAATCGCCGCTGACGTCCATAATAGGAGCGATAGAGCTGTTGGAACAAAGTGGTGATCGGATGGGCAAGGATGCGCGTGCTAAATTCTATCAAAACATCCAAGCGGACGGCAGGCGTATGACACAATTGCTGGATGACCTGCGCAGTTTGGCAGCGGCTGATATGGTTGCGACGGTTGGTATGTCGGGGCTGCAGAACGCGTTGGAGCAGACGCGCAAAGCATTCCCCAATCTGGACATCCAAGATGACAGTATAGCAGGCGCTACATTGCCGATTGGGGCACAAGATTTAAATGTTGTTCTAACCCATTTGGCGCAAAACGCATTGCAAAACGACGCTACCGCCTTGAAGGTTTCAACAACTGATTCTGGTTTGACGGTTCACGATAATGGGCAAGGTATATCAACTGCAAATTTGGATAAGATTTTTCAGCCGTTTTTCACTACGCACCGTGACGAAGGAGGCACGGGCATGGGACTAGCGATCGTGCAAAGTACGCTTGGCTCTTACAACGGGACCATCCATGCAGAAAAATCTGACCTTGGCGCAAAGTTTGTGATTTCGTTCTAAGCCAGACTTTCGACTGTCAACGCGATACCCATACCACCGCCGATACAAAGGGTAGCCAGACCTTTTCTTGCTTCTCTTTTTTGCATCTCATGCAGCAAAGTCACCAACACACGACAGCCAGAAGCACCTATTGGATGGCCGATTGCAATGGCGCCACCGTTCACATTTACAATCGCGGGGTCCCACCCCATCTCTTGGTTCACGGCGCAAGCCTGTGCACCAAACGCTTCGTTAGCTTCGACTAGATCCAGATCAGATACTTTCCAACCCGCCTTTCGTAACGCATTTCGCGATGCCGGGATTGGGCCTGTTCCCATAACCTCTGGCGCGACGCCAGCTGTTGCCCAAGACGCGATACGTGCTAGAGGTGTTAAACCACGTTTGATAGCTTCGCTTTCTCGCATCATCAGAGCAACAGCTGCCCCGTCGTTTAGCCCGGATGCATTGGCCGCTGTCACTGTTCCATCTTTGGTAAAGGCAGGGCGCAATTTTTGCATAGATTCTATAGTCGCGCCGTGGCGAATATATTCGTCTTGATCGAATACGGTATCGCCCTTGCGGGATTTAACGACGATCGGCGTAATCTCATCTATAAAACGACCTGCGGTTTGTGCGGCCTCCGCTTTTTGCTGGGATGCCAACGCAAACGCGTCTTGTTGGTCGCGTGATATGTTGAATTGGTTTGCAACGTTTTCGGCAGTCTGGCCCATATGATAACCGTGGAACGCGTCCCACAATCCATCCTTGATCATGGTATCGATATAGGACAGATCGCCCATCTTGTTGCCCGTACGCAGGTGCGCACAATGAGTAGAAAGTGACATGCTTTCTTGCCCGCCCGCTACAATAATGTCCGCGTCACCCAATGCAATCTGCTGCATCCCCATGGCTGCGGCTCGCAACCCTGATCCACAAACCTGATTGATGTTCAGCGCCGTGCGCCCTTCTGGTATTCCAGCGATCATTGCTGCTTGACGCGCAGGGTTTTGTCCCTGTCCCGCAGTCAAAACTTGACCCAAAATAACCTCGTCAATCGCATCCAGTTCGACACCTGCTTTGGCAACCGCATCCTTTATAACGGCAGCGCCAAGATCATGTGCTGGGATAGTCGAGAGCCCGCCTAAAAACGATCCTACCGGAGTTCGAGTGGCAGAAACGATAACGACGGAAGTGTCTGAGGCGGTCATAAATTTCCCTTTGATGTAGTGAAGCGTACTTTTAAGCGCATTCACCGGTATTTGCCAACACGAAGTCTCCCGGCTTGTAGGTGCATCAAAAGTGATGACAAAGCTCGCCAATTTTCCAGTTCAGTGGTTGCAAAAGCTTGACAGATTGCCCGCTTACCGTTAGCGCTAACGGAAATCACGAAAGGGTACGGATATGAGCTTGAAAATTGCAATTAACGGATTTGGCAGAATTGGACGTTGTGTCCTGCGTTCAATTTATGAGTATGGCCATGACGATATCGAAATCGTGGCGATCAACGATCTGGCGGACAACGAAACGCTTGCGCATCTGTTGCGCTACGATTCGGTGCACGGGCGCTTTGGTGAAAAAGTAGCTGTCGTCGATGGTGGTTTTGAAATTAACGGCAAATTCATCCGTGGTACAGAAATCCGCAACCCAGAAGAATTGCCTTGGGGCGATGTGGACATCGCGTTTGAATGTACTGGTATCTTCAAAACCAAGGAACTTGCGACCAAGCTGGTCACCGCTGGCGCGAACAAAGTTATCATTTCTGCCCCTGGAAAGGGTGTGGACGCCACTGTAGTTTACGGCGTGAACCATGATATTTTGACTGCCAAAGACATCATTGTGTCGAACGCATCTTGTACAACTAATTGTCTAGCGCCAATTGCCAAAGTGCTAAATGATCTTGCTGGAATTAAAACAGGCTACATGACCACAGTCCATGCGTATACAGGCGGTCAACCGACGCTAGATCGCCCCAAGGGCGACCTGTATCGTGCTCGTGCTGCAGCAATGTCGATGATCCCGACGACAACAGGCGCTACAACAGCGTTATCACTGGTATTGCCAGAATTAGAAGGCAAGCTAGAGGGCAGTGCCATACGTGTACCGACCCCGAATGTATCGCTTGTTGATCTGTCCTTTGTGCCAAATCGCCCAGTGACAGTGGAAGAAATTGATGCCGCCATGAAAGCCGCAGCAGAAGGACCAATGAAAGGAGTGTTAGCATACACCACTGATCCATTGGTTTCGATTGATTTCAACCATGAACCAGCGTCCAGCAATTACGCCCAACCCCAAACCTGTGTCACTAACGATGGATTAGTGCGTGTTGTATCTTGGTATGACAATGAATGGGGTTTCGCCAATCGTATGATTGATACGGCCCGCCTTATGGACAAGTTAGGCTAAATCAAATGGTTTCGCAGATCATACCTGTTAGCCCGTTTGATCTTGTGATCTTCGGTGCCACTGGTGATCTATCGCGGCGCAAAATTTTGCCCGCGTTATTTCGCCGTTTCATTGCAGGGCAAATGCCTGAAACGTCGCGCATTATTGGCGCGTCGCGCAGTGAGCTGTCGCATGAAGAGTTTCGTGATGTTGCCTCAAAGGCGTTG
>CALDZS010000009.1 GCA_937944065.1 uncultured Amylibacter sp.
TCACGCACTGGGATCACAACAGGAGTGTCTTCGTCGGTTGTTACATTATCGTCGGTGGCAACCGGCTCTAGGTTAACTGTGACCGCATCAAAATCGATATCGCCAACGTTAACACGTTGACCGCCATTGTCTGCCGCAATGTTATTATAGTCCAGCACAATTCTGCTTACTGGACCCGCGATAGTGACGTTGAATGAACCGTCGGCCGCGTCTGCCTCTAGACCCTGAGCATCGGCGGTACCAGTCGCGATACCCGGGGTGCCTGAAACTGCGCCAGCGCCATTATTACCAAGGGCGGTAATTGTGACAGGCACCTGCGTGACGCCATCTGGGCCAAATGCAGTAATAATCATTTCGTCAATAAACTGAGGCGCGAAAACGTCGAAGTCATGTATGGAGAATGTTACATTCTCAACGTCTCCAGTAATTCCTGGTGTTGTTGACGAGAAGTCGATGGTGGTCGTCCAAGTTTCAGAGCTGTTGCCACCAGCACCCGCAAGATAGAGCGAAGAGTTATCCGCAGACGTATCATTGTTGAAAAGTGTGTCAGCATCGGTACGCGCTTGTGTACCGTTCCCATCGTTCTGAAACGAGATGTCGATGTTTACATCATCTACCGTATCCGAAATTCCGCCTACTAAGCTTGTTCCGTCTGTGCCTTGGGCAATCCAGCTAAAAGTTGACATGACATCTCTCCATAAAAAATCTGGGCGGATTTCGCCCTTTGTCGGCATATTATTATTCGATCTTGGAAATGCAACGATTTCATCCCATTTTGTGGGATGATGTGACTAAACACTAAAAAAATATGTTCATTTCTTCGCAGAATACCTCAGTATCGTTATATTATTAACCATAGTCCGCAAAAAATACCCCAGAATCAATTAGGCCGCCCAGCATGTGGCGGCCTAAGAATATGCAGTGAAATCTTATTAATTATCCGCGATACGGCGCCAGAAACGAGGCTGTTCCGTACACTGCTTTTGACCCCAATTCTTCTTCAATTCGTAGCAAACGGTTATATTTTGCTGTTCGATCAGACCGTGACAGTGATCCCGTTTTGATCTGACCACAGCCCGTCGCCACTGCCAAATCAGCGATGGTCGTATCTTCAGTTTCGCCTGAACGGTGCGACATCATGCAGGTGTACCCAGCTTTGTGTGCCATCTCGACGGTATCCAAGGTTTCACTAAGTGTCCCAATCTGGTTGATCTTGATCAGGATCGAATTGGCGATCTTGTTGTCGATCCCGTCTTTCAACAGTTTCGGATTGGTGCAGAAATTATCATCACCGACCAACTGGCACGTGTCGCCAATCATCTTTGTAATCCCTTTCCAGCCGTCGCGATCATTCTCTGCCATCGCGTCTTCGATTGAAATGATCGGATAAGCAGCAACCAATTCTTTCAAATAGTCGCTATGTTCTTCGATGGAACGGACGAGTTTTTCGCCCTTGTAATCATAAGCACCGTTCGCCCAAAACTCTGATGATGCAAGATCAAGGCAGATGCCCACTTCTGAACCGGGCTTATATCCCGCCGCGTCAATCGCATTGGACACAGCATCCAGTGCTTCACGCGCATCCGCAAAATTTGGGGCAAAGCCGCCTTCGTCACCGACATTTGTTCCGTGACCAGCCTTTTTCAATGCCGCTTTCAGCGTATGAAAAATTTCGGCGCCCATTTGAACGGATGTGCGAAAATCTGGTGCCCCGACTGGCATGATCATAAATTCTTGGAAATCAATCGGGTTGTCCGCATGCTCGCCGCCGTTGATGATATTCATCGCAGGCACCGGCATGATCGCTGCGGTGTCACCGCCGATATAGCGGTACAATGGCACGCCTTTCGACACCGCCGCTGCCTTTGCCGCTGCAACAGAAACCGCCAAGATCGCATTCGCGCCCAGACGTTCTTTGTTGGCAGTTCCATCCAGATCGATCATCGCAGTATCAATTGCACGCTGATCCGACGCATCTTTGCCCATCAATGCATCTGCAATCTCGGTATTCACATTCGCAACCGCCTTCAGCACGCCCTTGCCCAAGTACCGCTTGCCACCGTCGCGCAGCTCCATTGCTTCGCGTTCACCTGTTGACGCACCAGATGGCACCATGGCCGTTCCAAAAGATCCATCCGCCAGGGTTACGTCCGCCTCGACAGTTGGATTGCCGCGACTGTCGATAACTTCGCGAGCTTTAATCTGTGTAATTTCCATGGCTTGAGTTCCTTGATGCTAACTTTGATATGCGTTCATCCGTTAATATTGCGCACCTGCGTCATTGTCCACGACGAAACCACTATTCCTGTGTTTGCTCGCACTGCGCAATCGACGCTGACAGACCCCGCATCATCACAAGATAGGATGTCGGGCCCCGTTCAATACTCTGACCCAGAATGTCCAAACTAACTGTCTTGATATTGCCATTGCCAACAGTCGCCGCCACCAAGTCAGGATTATAACCCGGCTCTGCCAAGATGCAGGTAACATTGTTCTGAAGCACCATTTCGCCCAAATCACGCAAGTGCCTAGCACTCGGTGCGCTGGCTTCGCTGTCTTTGATAAAACCGACAATCGGCAGCCCTGTGTTGTCACCAACACGCCCAAAATATTGCATCCCATCATGATAGGCGATGAACGCGCCTGTATACTGTCTATCCAACTCTTGTTGCAGTTTTTTCAGATCGCTGGCCAACACCAGACTGTTGGCCAAATACATTTTTGCATTCTCTGGGTCTAGTGCGGCCAATGACGTGGCAATTTCTTGAACCCAGGTTTGAACAGCAACCACATCCAGCCAAGCGTGCGGGTCAATATGACCATCATGATCATGATCATGATGATCCGTGTTTGTAATCGGTAACTGCCGATCTGGCGTCAGCGAGATAAGTTCCATCACCTGCGCACCTTCAGTCAAAGCAGATATTTGACGTGTCACGGATGGCGATAAATCTTTGCTGACGTAAACCACCAGTTCAGCCGCTTGCAGATCAGCCGCTTTGGACGGACGCAATTGCGCATCGTGGGGTGATCCTGCGCCGTCCAGCAAAAGGGTCGGTTCGCTAACCCCCTGCATCACTGCCGCGACCAATGAATAAATCGGTGGAATATCAGTAACAACCTTTGGTGCCGCGCCAAAGCTTGGCAGCGTTTGAAATAACAATATCAGGCATGAAATTAAGGTTCGCATCATTGGTCACTCGTGTATTGACAGAAATTAGCCAGAGCGATAAATGATATAGTATAACATTTCAATAGAAAACCAACGGTTACCCAATATGAGCAGTTTCAGCCCCCATAATCATTCGGCCTGTGTGTCCTCTGCGATGCGCGCTGCCGAAGCGATTTGCGCGCGAAACAAAGCCAAGCTGACACCTGTACGCAAACGCGTATTTGAAATCCTGCTGGAAACACATACTGCCATGGGTGCATATGACATTTTAAATCGTTTGGCCGATGAAGGTGGTAAACCACAGCCCCCCGTTGTCTATCGCGCGCTAGAGTTTCTGACCGCGCAAGGTTTGGTGCACAAAATAGAGCATCTGAACGCCTTTGTCGCATGTGCGGATGCGGAAACCGATCACCACCCAGCGTTCATGATTTGTAAATCATGCAATTCTGTCGCCGAAGCACAAATCGCCATCGCACCAGCCGCGCTACGCGATCAGGCCTTGGCATCAGGGTTTGCCATTGAACAGACCGTGGTCGAGGCGCGCGGTCTTTGTCCTAAGTGCCAAACCGCATCATGACCCTTGTTCAGATCAAGGGGTTGACCGTACGCCAAGGCGGCCAAAACATTCTGCAAGGCGTAGATTTATCGATCAACAAAGGCGAGATTGTTACGATCGTTGGGCCGAACGGATCGGGCAAATCCACATTGCTAAAGACCATCATCGGGGCGATCCCCCCGTCTTCAGGATCGATCCAGAAGGCTCCAGATTTATCAATCGGATATGTGCCACAAAAATTGGCAATCGACCCCACATTCCCGATCACGGTGAAACGGTTTCTGTCCGTTCCGAAACCCGCTGGAAATTCCGATGTCGTAAACGCACTAGAGTTGGTTGATGGGTCCAACCTGATCGACAAAAAAATGAGCGATCTGTCAGGCGGGCAGTTTCAACGCGCGCTGCTGGCAAGGGCGTTATTGCAGTCACCAAACTTGTTATTATTAGACGAACCAACCCAAGGGTTAGACCAGCCTGGATCGGCCAATTTCTATAAATTGATCGAACAGATCAGATCAGACCTTGGCTGCGCAATCGTCATGGTCAGCCACGAATTGCATGTTGTGATGGCAACCACAGATCG
>CALDZS010000010.1 GCA_937944065.1 uncultured Amylibacter sp.
TTTTGTGCTTAAGCCCAAGCCAATGTTGAACACACTCTATGACGTTGTGGTGTGGGTTGAGTTGAATCTTTGTCGGTATTCACCAGGGGCGACCATATAGGACCGCATCATCGCACGACGTAATCTTTCATCATCCACAAATCCAGATTGCATGGCTATCACACTCAGCGGCAGATCAGTCTCTTCTAGAAGTTGGCACGCGGCGTTCAACCTAACCTGCTCGACAGCTTTGGCTGGCGAAGCGCCTGTGTGTTTCTTGTAAAGTCGCGCAAAATTCCGCGGGCTCATCCGCGCCTGACTGGCCAAGCTGTCCACGCAAAGATTGCTTGCGACATTGTCTGCCATCCATGCATTCAGATCGTCGAACCGACCCGACGCATTCCGCGCTTGTTGTTTTAACGATGTGCTGAACTGCGATTGCCCACCAGGCCGCACCATGTAGCAGACCAGAGATCGCGCCAACGCCAATGCCGCTTTGCGCCCGATATCTTCGGCCACCATGGCAAGGCTCATATCAATGCCAGCTGTGACACCGGCAGAGGTCCAAATGTTTCCATCTTGGACATAGATAGCGTCCCTCTCGACACTGATATCGTTGAACTGCGCTGCGAATTGATCACAAGAATCCCAGTGGGTCACAGCGCGGTGACCTGACAAAAGCCCTGCCGCTGCCAGAACGAATGCACCAGTACAAACGGAACCGACGCGGCGACAGTTTGCCGCCAAAGATCGCACCTCGGTTAAGAATGCTACATCTTCGGCAGCGCGCGGCGCGCCAGATCCCCCTGCAACAATAAACGTATCGATTGGGATATCGCGCAAAGACGACATGGGCGTGGTCGCGATAGGTAAAATCGTATCAGAGGCAATGTCGCCACCATCCTTGGATGCGACAATCAGTTTATAGTCTTGATCGCATTCGTGTTTAGCGTCTGCAAACACCTGCATAGGCCCCGTCAAATCCAACAGCTTGACGTAAGGAAAGACAATAATCACAACGATTTTGGCAGATTTTGAGGTCATAAGGTCATTTATGCCAAATTGTATGGCAGTATTCTAGGGACATTATAGGAGAACCATATGTTAATACTAAAACCCAACTGCGAATGCTGCGATACCGACCTTCCCGCGACAGCGGTCAACGCGCGCATCTGTACGTTCGAATGCACCTTCTGCGCCGATTGTGTTGAAGGAAAATTGGAAAACACCTGCCCAAATTGTGGCGGGAACTTTGTGCCCAGACCAATCCGACCAGACGCGATGCTAATCAAATATCCAGCTTCGCAAAGCCGCATTTACAGCACAAAACCGATATGCAGTTCTATTGGGGGCGATCACGCCAACGAGCGGTAACAAATATCGCCCGTAGTCGCCAATGACGTTGCGCCAGATATTTCGCTGGGGTTTAGCTTCGGACCGTGCCGTCACCCGACACTAGATATTTGAAACTGGTCAATTGCGCTGCGCCTACTGGCCCCCGTGCGTGAAGTTTTCCTGTTGCGATCCCGATTTCACCACCCAT
The DNA here is from genome assembly GCA_937944065.1 of uncultured Amylibacter sp. Lineage (GTDB taxonomy): Bacteria > Pseudomonadota > Alphaproteobacteria > Rhodobacterales > Rhodobacteraceae > Amylibacter. The sequence continues at coordinate 1,523 of CALDZS010000010.1, forward strand.
ACCAAATTCACCGCCATCTGCGAACTGGGTTGATGCGTTATGCATCACGATTGCGCTGTCCACTTTCGCGAAAAACTCGGCCGCGGTGGCATCATCCTCGGTCATGATGCAATCCGTGTGTTGGCTAGAAAACTCGCGCAGATGGTCAATCGCGTCGCCGATCCCATCGACCAGCTTGGCCGCGATGATCATGTCCAGAAACTCTTTGCCAAAATCATCAGCTTTGGCGGGAACCACCCCTGCGATAGATTGCAGATCGGTGTCGCCGCGTACTTCCACACCTGCAGCAAGCAAGTCCTGAATAAATGGCGCACCGTGCGTCGCAAAAAACGCGCGATCAATCAGCAAACATTCAGCCGATCCACATATGCCAGTTCGCCTCGTCTTGGCATTCAAAATAACTTTGCGGGTTTTTTCTACATCCGCCGCCTTGTCCACATAGATGTGACAAATCCCTTCCAGATGGGCGAACACAGGGACGCGCGCCTCTGCCTGTACGCGTCCAACCAGACCTTTGCCACCGCGCGGCACGATCACGTCAATGATACCAACCATCGTCAACATCTCGCCCACGGCGGCACGATCACGTGTGGGAACCAATTGAACCGCATCCACGGGCAAACCAGCGGCGCGCAACCCATCACATAGACAGGAATGAATAACTTGCGACGAATGAAAGCTTTCGGATCCGCCCCGCAAAATCACAGCATTGCCTGCCTTCAGGCATAGCGCGCCTGCATCGGCAGTCACATTTGGGCGGCTTTCATAGATCACACCAATAACACCCAAAGGTGTGCGAACCCGTTTGATATGTAATCCTGATGGGCGATCCCATTCATCCAACACAGCACCCACAGGATCATCCTGATCCGCAACTGCGCGCAATGCTTGGACAATTCCGCTGATCCGATCTTCGTCCAACATCAGCCGATCCATCATCGCGTCTGACAGGCCCTTATCGCGGCCATACTCCATATCCCGCGCATTTGCGTCGATAATTTCCGAACGTCGTGCCCAAACCGCATCCGCTGCCTTTTGCAACGCATCCGCCTTGGCCGCACCACTGGCAAAAGCCAATTCAGCACTGGCCGCTTTGGCGCGCGTGCCGATATCTTGCATGGTTTTTTGAATGTCCATAATTTCCCTCATATCACCATATCATCGCGGTGGATCAAAACTGATCGTCCAGCATATCCCAGCAAATGTTCAATTTGCCCGCTATGTTGTCCCGCGATCAATGCCGCCTCAGCGCTATCATAATTGCTGAGCCCGCGTGCCAATTCAGCGCCCTTGACATCCAGTATTCTGACCAAGTCACCATGTCCGAAACGACCCACCACATTTGTCACCCCTGCGGGCAGCAGGCTTTTGCCCTGCCCCAAGGCACGTGCCGCACCTGCGTCAACAATCAAGTCGCCTTTGGGCTTCATCGCAGCAATCCACATTTTTCGTGCTTGTTGCGGGTCATTTTTTGCCGCGAACAAACTGTGACGCGCGCCACTGCTTAATGCGGCCAACGGGCTAATCTGGTCGCCCTGCATAATCACCATATCGCAGCCAGCCTGCATTGCCGTCTTTGCAGCCATCACCTTGGTTTTCATCCCACCTTTGGCACCATCTGTACCAGCATCGCCTGCCATTGCTTCCAAGTCGGGGGTGATTTCGGTGATTTTAGCCAAATGCTGCGCATTTTTGTCTGTGCGCGGGTCGCCCGTATAAATGCCATCAACATCCGACAACAGCACCAATAGATCGGCACCGCACATAGCTGCAACTTGTGCTGCCAGCCGATCATTGTCACCAAACCGGATTTCGTCCGTCGCGACGGTGTCGTTTTCGTTTACAATCGGCACAACACCATGCTTTAGCAGTGCCGTCAGGGTGGTGCGCGAATTCAAGTAACGTTTGCGGTCCGCGCTATCTTCAAGCGTCAGCAATATCTGTGCAGTTGTAACGCCATGTGGTGCCAGCATTTCTTCGTATGCGCGTGCCAATCTAATTTGCCCCACTGCTGCGGCAGCTTGGCTTTGGCCGAGGGTGAGCGACCCACGTGGCAAACCCAAAACGGCCCGCCCCAGTGCGATCGAGCCGGATGAGACCAGAACGACATCTTTACCCGCAGCTTTAAGCGCAACAATATCAGCGGTTAGCCCTTGTACCCAGTCACGGCGCAGATCGCCGCTGACCGCATCGACCAATAGCGCGGATCCGACTTTGACAACAACTCGTTTACTGTCTGTTAAGGGCGCCATGCGGTTGTGCTCCCCTCATCCTCCACAGCGTCTTTAGCTTTTGCTTCAGCTGCATCGCGGCGCTCAATCTCCACAGCCAAAGCGCGCAGTACATCTTGCGTGCCCAATTGGGCGACCGCTGACATGGCCAGAATTTTTCCACCACTGGCCTTTTCCAATTCGTTGATCTTTTGCGCCTGTTCAACCTCGTCCATAGCATCGATTTTGTTCAAAACCGTGACCCTTGGTCGATTGGCCAGATCGCCACCATACTTTTCTAACTCTGTTATAATTGTCTGATAATCCGTCACAACATCGTCCGCCGTGCCATCAACCAAGTGTAGCAGAACCGCACACCGTTCGACATGACCCAAAAATTGGTGACCAAGACCGACGCCTTCGGACGCGCCAGCGATTAGACCTGGAATATCGGCGATAACAAATTCTTTGCCGTCGACGCCAACGACCCCAAGGTTCGGGTGCAGGGTGGTGAACGGATAGTCCGCAATTTTTGGGCGCGCATTAGAGGTCGCCGCAAGGAATGTCGATTTACCTGCATTGGGCAAACCCAACAAGCCCACATCAGCGATCAATTTCAGGCGCAACCAAATCTCGCGTTCGACAATCGGTTGCCCGGGATTGGCCTTGCGTGGCGCTTGATTGGTGGACGATTTGAAGTGCAGGTTACCGAAACCGCCATTGCCACCTTGGCACAATAAAACCCGCTGACCTTTTTCGGTCAAATCCGCGATCACGGTTTCTTGGTCTTCTTCCAGAATTTCAGTGCCAACAGGCACCATCAAAATTACGTCTTCGCCATCTTTACCAGAGCGTTGTTTGCCCATGCCCGGACGGCCGTTTTGCGCAAAGAAATGCTGCTGATAGCGAAAATCAATCAACGTGTTCAGATTATCAATCGCCTCGGCATAGACAGATCCGCCCGTGCCGCCATTGCCACCATCAGGGCCACCATATTCGGTGTGCGCTTCACGTCGGAAGGACACGCAGCCATTACCGCCAGCGCCAGATTTTAGATATACACGAGCTAAGTCGAGAAATTTCATGGGTCAGCGTCCTTTGAATGTCGCGCGCGTCAAGCGATAGAGTATGGTGGGCGCTTCGTCCAGACGTGCTTGTGATTTGGCCATCGCTTCGCCGGTTTTTTCAAACCCTAGTTTTTGCAA
>CALDZS010000011.1 GCA_937944065.1 uncultured Amylibacter sp.
CCACGGAGAATAAACGGTGGACAGAAACTCGACTGAATAGTGCAACCAATCTTCAGCTTCGTCCGCGTGATCCAGCAAGGCTATTGCAGCAGGGATCAAGACCGCAGATACGGCCCGCACGGCGTGACTGTCAAACGGGAACAAATGGATGTTGGCATGTTTGATAATATGGTCGGCAGTTTCCTTTGTCCGTGCAAGCAGTGCGACGCGGACCAACTCTGCCTCGTCCTCGGTCAATTGGTCATGTAACCAATCATACCCCCAAGCCAAAGCTAGGTTGACCCGGAATGCCCATTCATCGGTGTAGCTGCGTGATGTCGTGCCCGTCGGGTTCCAAGATGCAGCAGACAGCAACCACGCCTTGGCGCGATCAATCATCTCTTGGTCTTCGGTTACTTTACCTCCGACCGATAAATGCCTGATTGCATACAAAAGCTCTTGGCAATCGATATAGGTTTGGCGCCAAATCGGCGCTGTCCGTTGATGATTTGGATAGCCGGCTGGTTCGGCCAAGATATCGCGATCCATCCAAGGTTGAACTGATTTTTCATAAAATGTGGCCCATGTGCAAAAATCCGCATCCTTTGCGATATCTTTTTGAAACTGAACCAATCGATCGGTTGTCATCCACAAGCGTGGGTGACTGCGATCTGAGTTTTCAAATCGCGTTTCGCGGCTGGCCAAGGGTGTTTCTGGCAGGCCATCTGCCAACGTGAAACCGCGCGCACTGCTCCAGCTGCTGGCTGGTTCACCGCTGCTTGGATCGCAAACCGCATAGGACCAATGATACTCACCCGCAGGTAGGACCCTATCAGGTGTGAAAAAATTAAGCGGAATATTCGAAAACACATGTGTGTTCTTTGACGGAAACTCAGCATCTGTTGAGATGCGCAATACATATTGCGCCGCGTCTTCGATAACCGGTAGCCATGTGAAGCGAGGCGGGTTTTCAACCACAGACGCCCCATCCATTGGCCCGTATTGGATTGTCAGACGACCCGTATTTGGTTCGTCGAGCATAGATACGGATTGCTTGGTCATGTCGGCAGCCTTTTGGTGTATAAAATGTGGGGGTTTAAGTGTGGTGTGGCCAAATCTGGCCACACCGATCTTTTTGATTTATAGCTTAACCGCCATACTGACGCGTATAGGCAGACTGCATTGCCGCAATCACTTTGCTGAAGCCCATCTTGTCCAAAGTGGCAAGATAGTCATCCCACTCTGCTTCGATGTCGCCATTGCCTAGAACCCAGGCTTGTTGACGCTCTAACATGTATGTTTGGATAGAACTCCAGTTCTTGTCATAGACGCCCTGCTCTTCTTCGTTGAATGCAACGCCCAAGAACTGTGGAACCAGATAATCACCAGCATCATACAATTCGATACCTGCTAGGGCTGATGGGTTTGTCCACTGGATTTCATATTTGAAATCTTGGAAATATCCACGTTGAACCTGTGATCCAACTTGGTATAGCTGGCTGTTTACTGGACCTGCATCTTTAAACTCTTGTTTAAAGATCGCTTCCCCGTCGACAACATCATACTGTTCGCCTTCGATACCAAAGTTCGCCAAACGACGGCCTTCTGGTGTGAAGTAGAAATCAAAGTACTTGATCGTTGTTACAGGATCAGGGTTGGTGTGCGAAATAGCCCATCCATCTGGTTTCACAGGAATACGGCGGTGTTCAGCCATACGTACGCCAGAGATTGACGCAGGTGGCTTGATCACAGCCATCGCAAAACCAGGAACCTTATCCTTTAGCTTTTTGTTGTAACCAGACGTAGATGCAAACCAATCGTGCGTCATACCACCTAGGTTTTCTGACAACAAGAATTCACGTGCAGAAGAACCGCGTGTGAAAATCTCGGCATCGATCAGACCTTCTTGGTACCATTTCGCGATGTTTTTGATACCTTCGCGGTACCCTTCACCAGCATAACCATGCTTGATCTTGCCATCAGCAACGTGGAAATCATGATACGTATCTGAACCAGATGAGCGGCCATCCCAAAGGGTAACAAGGCGCAACAATTCCGGCCATTGACGCGCAAAATATGGAACTTCGTCTTTTTTGCCATTACCGTTTGGATCGTCGTTACGGAACGCAGTCAGAACGTTGTATAGTTCATCAACATTTTCAGGTGCTTTTAGACCTAGTTTGTCCAACCAGTCTTGGCGCATCCAATAGGCACGGCCATATTTTCCATCTGGAAGATAAGGAATATAATACAGGTTGCCGTCAAACGATGACACCGCAGCCATCTTTTCTGGGTATTTGTCAAAGAACGCTTTGATGTTTGGCGCATGCTCTGCAATCAGATCATTCAATGGAACGAAGGCACCTTGTGGGCCATACTCGTTAACCATGTCTTTAATCTTATCACCACCAACGATGTGTGGAATATCACCAGAGGCAAGCATCAGGTTGTGCGCTTCTTTACTACTGGGTGTGTTGGTGCCGAATGTGGCGCCTTTCAAAGACACGCCAGTCAGTGCGCGAGCAGCTTGTTCAACTGGCCAGTTAGAATCGTAGTGATACCGTTTGTTGTGCAGGTGAACTGTGAATTCAACTGGGGTATCGGTAATCATCAAGTGACCGTCTGCGTATGCAGGCACCGTCATTGAAGTGGTCAGCAATGTTGCTGCCAGTAAGGTTAGTTTGCGCATAAGTTTCCTCCCTATATGCATTGGTATTGTTACTCTTTGACTCCGCCCAAAAGGATACCTTTGTTAAAGTATTTTTGGATGAATGGATAAAAGATGAGTACGGGAATGATCGAACAGATCATAATCGCTGCGGTGACCGTTTCAAATGAATAGACTGACTCGACAAGTGATTGGCCAAACTCTTCATCATCGCTCAGTTCTACGATAACTTGCTGCAGGTACACTTGAAGTGGAATTTTCTGTTCGTCCTTCAGTAGAACCATCGCCCAGAAATACCCGTTCCAGCGTGCGACCATACAAAACAGAATGATTGTCGCAATTGCAGGCTTTGACAAAGGCACATAGACCTTCCACAAAACTTGGAATTCATTTGCGCCGTCCATGCGCGCAGCCTCTTCAAACGAACTTGGGATCGCTTCAAAAAAGTTACGTAGCAAGATGATGTTGAACGCGTTACAGGCAAAGGCGATTATCAGGCCGAAATAGCTGTCCATCAATCCCAAGTCACGCATGTTCAAAAAGAATGGGATCAGACCTGCATTAAACCACATAGTAAACGCCACCATAAGGTTCCAAAAGCGGCGGCCATATAGTTGCTGACGCGATAGGGCATAGGCCCCAGGGATGATGATCAGCATACTGACCAGCGTGCCGCCGAAGGTGTAGATAAAGGTGTTGCGATAGGAACTCCAGAACAACGGTTCGCTAAGGACATATTCATAAGCGGCAAGCGTCAACCCAATAGGCTTGTATACAACATTACCTGCTGAAGCAGCTGACCCATCACTAAACGATACTGCGGCAATGTAGATAAATGGGTACAGCGTTGACAGCGTAAACAAAGCAATCAAAACCATATTGATGCGGACGAAAATCTTGTCGCCACGAGAGTATAGGTTCATGTTAGCCATATCAGTCTCCTACCACAGTGATGTACGCGAATAGCGCTTGGATATGGTGTTGGCCGTCATCACGAGGACGAAAGCAACGACCGCATTGAACAGACCAGCAGCTGCGGCCATATCATATTGTGCACCCTGCAAACCTTGGCGATAGATTAGTGTATTAATCACGTCGCCCGTTTCATAGGTTGATGGTTGATACAGCAGAATGATCAATTCGAAACTGACTTCTAGTAAATTACCAATGCGAATGATCAGCATTATGATGATCGTTGGCAAAATTGACGGCAGCGTGATTTTCCACATCATTTGCCAACGGCTAGCCCCATCCACAACAGCGGACTCGTACAGTGATGGACTGACACCAGCGATAGCAGCAAGAAACACGATTGAGGAAAAGCCAGCCTCTTGCCAAATACCAGAACCGATAAAGATCGGCCTGAACCATTCAGGTTTAATTAAGAAGTAAATGGGATCAAAACCAAACCAAGATAACAACGTGTTCACGATCCCCGCGGACGGTGAAAAGGCTGTGATGACAATACCAGCAATGATCACTGTCGATACAAAATGTGGAAGATAAACAATGGTTTGCGCAGTACGCTTAAACACGTGATGCGTTATTTCGTTAAACATCAACGCCAGTATGATAGGCATCGGAAATCCGAAACACAGGCTTAGGGCGCTAATCGCGATTGTGTTTTTCACGGCACGCAAAAACTGATCGTTGCCGAATAATGTTTGGAAATGCTCCAGACCCACCCAAGGGCTGTCTGCGATGCCACGGAAAATCGAGTAATCTTTGAACGCAATCTGTAAGCCGATCATTGGCTTGTACAAGAAAATGATAAACCAGATGATCGTCGGAGCAAGCATGATATAAATCTGCCATTCGCGGCGAAGATGCTCGGTAATTTTTGCCATGCGTGTGCGCGTATCGATCATTCGTCTCTCCGCCTACGTCGAACCAGGATGGCCGTAAGCCAGACCTGTTTCTTTATCGAAGACCTTGATCAAATCTTTGTCGATCGAAACTTCGGACACGTTTTGCAGATGTTCCACCGATCCATTTGTTTCCGCCTTGATCACGAAAGGCAGATCACTCACGTGCGTGTGTAACAGCGCCTCGGACCCAAGTGTTTCTACCAGATCCAATTCGACAGACAGTGTGCTCGACCCTTTGACCTTACCGATCGCCATATGCTCTGGACGCATGCCAACGACGATCTTTCGCCCCACCGCGTTTTCAAGTTCTTTGAGCTTAGGCAACTGAATGCTCGAGCCGTCAATTTCGGCGACAGGTCCAGATGTGCCAGACTTAATCGTAGCGTCAATCTGGTTCATGGGTGGTGATCCGATAAAGCTGGCAACAAAGACATTCACAGGATTGTTAAACAAATCCATTGGTGTGCCGATTTGTTCGATCCGCCCGTCATGCATGACAACAATTCGATCCGCCAATGTCATAGCTTCGACCTGATCATGGGTGACGTAAATACTGGTTACGCCAAGACGCTTGTGCAGCCGTTTAATCTCTGCGCGCATTTGCGTGCGCAATTTGGCATCAAGATTGGATAACGGTTCGTCGAATAAAAACACTTTTGGATGACGCACAATCGCACGGCCCATGGCAACGCGCTGACGCTGACCGCCTGACAAATCTGCAGGTCGACGATCAAGATAATCAGTCAAACCTAGAATACCCGCGACTTCATCTACCGATTGCGCGATTTCCGCTTTTGGTGTTTTGCGAATACGTAAGCCAAAAGCGATATTGTCGGCGATGTTTAAATGCGGAAACAAAGCGAAGTCTTGAAACACCATGCCGAT
>CALDZS010000012.1 GCA_937944065.1 uncultured Amylibacter sp.
GTTTGAGCGATTGATATACGTCAGATTAGTGCGCCATTAAAATGGGTAACGACGTTTGTTCCAGCATGGTTCTGGTGGTTCCACCAAAAACCGCTTGGATCATCCGTGCGTGCCCATAGGCACCCAGCACTACAAGATCGGCGCCCACCTCTTTCGCACGGGACTGGATGGCCTCACCTATTTCCCGTCCTCCGCTTGGGAATTGTGACACGGTGACATTGCACCCATGATGGCTGAGCCATGCTGCAACATCGGTACCCGGATCTGGACCCTCTTTATCTGGTGTCATAATGGGGTCGAAACACGCGACAACAACCTCATCAGCCTCTTTCAAATACGGCAAGGCAACATGAGCCGCTCGTGATGAAGCCTTGCTACTGTCCCAAGCGACAAGCGCGCGTTTAACGGCAGCAGAAGGCGATCCGTTCAACATCAATCCGACTGGTGAATGGAACAGAACCCCATGTGCGGCATCGTTCATCAGCGTTTTGTTTTCGCGCAAGTTGGGTGCAAGGTGAGCAACGTCGCAAACCCGCGCGCTTTGGGCGACATGATGCCGTACTTCGTTGGGCGTGCAAAATGCGGATCGAACGTCACCAGACACGCCAACTTTTCCAATAATTGCTTCAACTTGGTTGACCCTTTGGCGCTGCTTCTCGCGTGCCTCCGCTACCAATTCATCCCAATTGTCGGGGAAGTTTAAGCCACCATAAGGTGCGACACCGTAAGCGTACATCGGGAGCACGGGCATCGCCCCAATCAGAAGGCAGCTTAGATGGGTTTGGTTTTCTGATGCTGCTTCTGCCATTTCCTTTATTACTGCGTCTGGTGTGGCCTGATTGATCACAAAGAGTGTCGTTGCGTTCTTCATGCTGCGTCTCCGTTTATAGCGCTGGCGCCTTTCGCCTGCTTGCTGAAAGACTGACACGTTGCGGTGCCTGCGAACTGATATGGATCAATGGATTTTTGTGAATACATGACATTTTTCAAAGAAATCGCACGGCTGGGATACTGTTGGATGGAATACAAAGATTACTACAAAGCATTGGGCGTTAAGCCAAACGCAGACGCAGAGGAAATTAAGCGTGCGTTTCGCAAAGCAGCGCGAAAATACCATCCAGACGTAAATACCGGCGCAGATGCAGAGAAGAAGTTTAAGGATGTGAGCGAGGCCTATGAAGTCCTTAAAGATCCAGAAAAACGCGCGGCGTATGACCAATTAGGGAAAGAACCACCAACGGGGGGTGGCAGCTATCAACCCCCACCGGGTTGGGATAGTGGATTTCAGTTTTCGGGCGGCGGACCCGCGAGCCAAGAAGCGTTTAGCGACTTTTTCGAGACTTTATTTCGTCGCGGGCAAGGTGCAGAAATGCATATGGGTGCTCGTCGCGGGTCGGATAGCCATGCGCGAGTTCAGCTTGATATTGCGGATGCCTATAAAGGTGCGAAACGCAGACTAAGTATTCGAACCCCTGTGGTTGGCCCGAACGGAGCGGTCAGCATGCAGGACCGGGCGATTTCTGTGACCATTCCCAAAGGGGTGACAGAAGGTCAGCATATTCGTTTGAGTGGGCAAGGTGAACCTTCGTTTAACGGGGGCCCGTCTGGTGATTTGTTTCTTGAAGTATCCTTTGCTCCACATCCAGTTTATCGGCTTGAGGGTAAGGATCTGTATCTGGATTTGCCCATTGCCCCTTGGGAAGCGGCGCTTGGCGGGCGAGTTGTTATGCCAACACCAGATGGCAAGGTCGACCTGAATATTCCAAAAAATGCGCGTAGCGGGCAGAAACTGCGTTTGAAAGGTAAAGGCCTGCCTGGAACACCTGCAGGCAATATCTATGCCACGCTAATAATTGTTAACCCCAAAGTGACCACAGACGAAGCACGCGCACTGTTCGAGAAAATGTCCCGGGACATGGCCTTTGATCCGCGTGCAAAATTAGGAGGATAGAAAATGAAAAAAACAACGGCTCGTAGTAACCTTGTCGACACATTGTCCTTGCAAGATTTATGCCGATTTTGCCAAGCAGATGAAGCATGGATTATCGAGTTGGTTGAGTATGGAGTTATCGAACCCAGAGGGTCAACTGCGGACAAGTGGCGCTTTCAGGGGCTGAATATTGTACGAGCAAAGAAAGCACATCGGTTAAGCCGCGATTTAGGTATCAATATTGCGGGTGTTGCAATGATTATAGATTTGTTGGAGGAACGACAGAAGATTCAGCGAAGACTGGCGCAGTACGAGATAGTTTAAGATGCTAAAGCGCCGCCGCTTACTTGCGAAATCGATCCTTTGATTTCCGATATAGCTGTCGATTAAGATCAATAAACTCGGCCAACCGTTGCCCCAGCAAACCAGGCGTGTTTCGCACCAGATAGAAATACCCAGTAAGACTACCTATCGCACTGCCCAGCGCATTGATCATCAAATCCCCCATTGTATCAGGTAATCCTGACTTTTGCATATTGAGATCAAAGCTTTGATCCATCAAATATTCAAAAATTTCCCATGTTGCACCCATTGTCATGGCCACGCAAAATGTAATGAACGCGATTGCCGACGGCGGTGCTGCAAAGCGGTCGCCATCGAACAACATGAAGACGAACAGAAACCCAGTTAGGCCAAACGCGATAGCGGATGACCCATGCAAGGCCAAATCCCACCACCATAGACGCTCGTAAAAATCGAACGCCTCGCCAAGGAAAATGGAGCCGATGAAAAACATGGTTGTGGCGAAAAGAAAGGGAACTGGCAGAGTGAGCGACCAACGTGAAGCTAGGATCGGCGGTACCAGAGACAGGCCGAGCGTTGCAAGGCTGACGAAGGCAAGTGACCAACGCGCGAAGCCGAATGCGATTAGCGCCGCTGCAAGCAATAGCGCCCAGATGATCAGCATGACGGGTCCTGTATCTTTTATCAAATTCACGAGATCACTCCCTTCTTGGTATTATATTTGGCACCGTTAGTTCCTATATATAGATCATGAACGACACAGTAATCAGGATTGCCAGTTATAACATTCGCAAAGCGCGAGGGCTCGACCAAAAACGACGCCCCGAACGCACGGTGCAGGTTATCAACCACTTAGATGCAGACATTGTTGTTTTGCAAGAGGCGGACAGGCGGCTCGGGGTCAGACAGCCTGCGATCCCACGCAGTTTAATCGAGACCGAAACAGATTTTGAACTCGTGGAGGTTTCCACCAACAACGTTAGCCTTGGTTGGCATGGTAATGCTGTATTGGTGCGAAAAAGCATCAAGATTAACCAGATAGAAGGCGTGGATTTGCCTGGAACAGAACCGAGAGGCGCAGTTCGAATAGACCTTGGGATTGGCGAAGGCGTCAGTGTTGTTGCCACCCACTTAGGATTGCTGCGCCGTGATCGACAAGCCCAACTTGGTGCTATTTGTGATGTAGCTGCGAACAGCGCACACACGATAATTGCAGGTGATTTTAATGAATGGTCCATGACTAAAGGGTTAGACCCGTTGGCCGATAGATTCGACATTCAGGCACCCGGTCGGACATTTCATGCAAGTCGACCAGTGGCAGCACTTGATCGGTTCGCGTTGAGCCGCAAGCTGGAGCTGCGCAATGCAGGCGTGGTGCAGACCCGACTCGCGCGTTTGGCGTCCGATCACCTGCCAATTTGGTCTGACATAGCTATTCCAACAGCGGATGTCATTTACTGAACATCACCGGAAACTGTGTTTGTTTCAGCAAGGCATAGGTTGTGGCGCCTATCACGAAATCATATATGCGAGAATGCCCAAAGGCGCCGCTTACGATTAAGTCCGCACCTTTTTCAAAGGCCACTCTGGATAGAATATCTGCAATTTCATTGCCAGCAGCATCGCGATGGGCAAGCGTTGTTTTCAAATTGTGTCTGGTAAACATTTCCGAAATATCAATGCCCTTATAGTCGTTCAGAGCATTTTTTGGGGGTTTGCCGACACGTAGGACAGTAACGTCCGCACCTGCATCTGCGATAGAAATTAGATCGTGGGCTGCGCGCGCGGCTTCTCGTGTATCGCTCCAGCCGAGGACGATTTTCTTGCCAACTTCTGGACCGTCGTAATCGACTGGAACGACGATCACTGGTCGGCCACTTTCTTTTATAACGCGTGTTTGCACATGGCGTTGATCAAGCCTGTCCACGTCGCGATCTTCGTGGGCCATAATCACCAGATCCGCCGCACGAGAACAATCGACCATGCGATCCGCTGCAGAAACCGATTCAGCGCGTAAAAGGCGAAACTCACTTTGGAACGTTTCGCTCCTCGTGTGATTATCGAACACTTCTTTGATGATTGTGGAATCTTTTTTCTGACTTTGATTGAATTCCGCAAATGCGGGTTCAGGGACATGCATGGCCAGATTAGGATAAACCAGCAATGCTTCCAGTGTATGAAGTCCGATTAAATGAGCATTGTACTTTCGTGCAAGCGGTACGGAGAACTTCATAAGCGTTTCAGCATGTTCAGGTGTCGTTAGACAAACTAAGATAGTTTTAGGAGCCATCTTGATTATCCTTTCGCGCAAAATTGAGACATGGGCGCGTCACAGCGCCCATGATGGGTTCAAGTTTTTTTGATCTTAATTTTTTTCACTTCGGCCTTGGCTGTTGCAGGTTTTGCAATCCGCAGTTTTAACACGCCATCGGAAAAATCTGCTGAAGTTGCGCCATCATCAGGTGTGAAACCCAACGGAATTTGGCGACGAAAGCTGCCATACTGACGTTCGACAATATGATAGTTATCTTCTTTTTCTTCATGGTCAGATGATTTTTCACCCTTAAGCGTTAGAATATCACCAGATATTGTTACCTCAATATCGGTCTCTTTCATGCCTGGAACCTCTGCCGTAACTTCGATGGCTTCGTCGGTTTCCAACAGATCAATCGCCAGCATCTTGGATGTGGGGAATTTGGGGGTCAGTACGGCAGGTGACATTGGAAAACTTGCACCGAATTGATTGAACAACCGGTTCATTTCTTGCTGTAATGACGGGAAGAAGGCTGAACCAACTGCGTCGGGACGTACTTCAGGGGGAGTGGGGTTTGACATTACTCGTCTCCTTTCAAAAATTTCGACACAGAATCGTGACTAAAAAATCTTAGCAAATTGAAGCCTTTTCAAAATTGACGCTTATCAATTTTGGTGCGTGTCATTGCGGTACTCTTATATTCAACGCAGAGCGGTTTTTGACAATTCCTTGTTCTTTCGACTGGGCGCTGCGCTGGCAAACTTCGCTCTGTTTTTGCGGTGAGCAAAGCAGAGCCACTGAGAGGAGACTGATATGTCTAATCAAGGGTTGGAAACAATCGACCACACGGTTCACGTGACGCATGATTGGATAAACGAGCTTGCGGATCGGTTGGATTGGTCATCAAAGCGCAGCGCATTACGTCTATTGCGGGTCACGATGCATCAGATACGCGATAACCTTTTGATAGATGAAATGGCGCAGTTCTCGGCGCAACTTCCGTTGCTTATCCGCGGAATGTTTTTTGAAGGCTGGGTTCCCAAAAGGACCCCATTAAAGGACCGACATCTCGGCGACTTTTGTGCCCCGATTGAAAGCATGTTCGAACATACGCTAGAGTATCGAGGTATCGAAGATATTACACGGGTTTTCGTGCTTTTGAATAACCGTTTAAGCAGGGGCGAGATAGAAGACGTACGCGCAAATTTACCGACAGCAATTCGTGAAATTTGGCCCGAGCCTTAGAAATAAAAAGGCCACGAAGCCAGGGGAGGGACTTCGTGGCACTATCGGCAGATCAAAATTCAAGCCTGCATTAGAGCGTATTGCCTGCCGATAATCCTAGTAAGGCTGTTGGGCGCAAAACGATGATCGTATGAACATTTTCGATTGCGATGATTTTACTTTTGCGCAGTTGAGTTAGTGTTCGACTGACGGTTTCTGTGGTTAATCCGAGGAAATCGGCAATGTCTGCACGGCTCATCGGCAAGTTCATTTGTTTGTAGTCACCAAGGTTTTGACCAACACGATCTGACAGAACGCTTAAAAACGACGCCACTTTTTCAGAAGCTGACTTTCGACCTAGCATCATAAAGTGGTCTTGCATCGAACTGATCTCGCGCAATGCGGCCTGCAACAACTCTTTATGCAGCAAAGGGTCAGTGTCGCCGTTTTCCAATACAGATACGCGGTAGGGCTGTAGGGTTGCGTCTACCAGAACATCGCAGTCGGTGTGATGTACGTGATCGCTGGGAAAGCCTACAACATCGCCAGGATAGCCAAACGCAATTACCTGACGTCGACCATCCTCTAACAGGCGGGTAAGACGCAGAACACCCGAGGTTACTTGGTAAAGCCAGTCAACATCATCGCCCTCATAGTATAGATAAGATCCAGCCTTGACCCGCGTTTCGGTGGACTTTGTGGTCAAGCTGGTAAATGTGTTATTCTGCGAGATCGCTGAAAATTCTGTTGGAATTGTTACATACATCCTGATTAACCTCCGATTGATGTGAGCTTAACTTGGACACTCCATGTAATTTCAATTACCGTGACACTGCATCATATTGTAATTTTTTGTATCAGATTTTATTTTCAATATTCATTCAAGTGAATCTAACGACGAGAAGTTACCTAACAAAATGTAAAGCAAGGGACGCTTAACTTGGAACAGCAAACTATTCTTGTCGTGGACGACGATCCAAAGATCAGAACCCTATTGCGTAATGTAATGGAGACCGAAGGCTTTTCTGTTGTTGAAGCGGCAAATGCGCGTGACGTTTGGGATTTTATTGGTGACCCATCTATCAAGTTGATTACATTAGATATCCATTTGGGGGTTGATAATGGCATTGAATTGGCCCGCGAAATTAGACGCAAATCCGCTGTGCCCATTATCATGGTGACAGGCAAGGACGATGTGATCGACCGCGTGGTTGGGTTGGAAGTTGGTGCCGACGACTATATCACAAAACCGTTTCACGTCAGAGAAGTGATAGCACGCGTTAGAAGTGTTCTGCGCAGATCGAGCATCTCTCAGGTGAGTGAAGGAAAAGCTGATCCAGTAACTCAGCTGAACCAGACTTTGGAAGTCAGCAAGAGCTTCTGCTTTGATGGAATGACAGCCAGTCCTGATAGATTGGAACTGGTAGATCGCGAGGGGCAAGATTGTGGACTAACAAGCGGCGATTTCAAGTTGTTGATGGTGTTTTTAGAGCGCCCAAAACGGGTGCTGTCACGCGACCAATTAATGGATTTAACGGGTGGTCTAGAATGGAACCCGCTGGACCGAACGATTGATAATCAAATAGCGCGTTTGCGAAAGAAAATTGAACGCAATCCATCTGATCCGAAATTGATTAAAACAGTTCGGGGGATTGGCTACACATTTGCATGTGACGTAGACAGGGTTCAACCCTCGGGTGGTGCTGCCAGTAGCGCGTGAAGGCGGGCGGCTAATTCGGATTGCCGAAATGGCTTGTGAAGGATTTCAAAAGTCTGTTCATGTGCAAGGCTACCTGTGATCACATCGCTGGCATAGCCAGAGGTAAGCAAAATCTTAATCTCGGGGAACTTTTGTGACACCTTTGCGGCGAGATCATATCCGTTGAGCGCACCTGGCATGACCAAATCCGAAAACAGAATATCCACACTAATTCCTTGCGTGAGTAATTGATAGGCTTCGTCACCGCTGCTCGCCTCTATCGCGGCAAAACCAAGATCACGTATGCGTTCCAATGACAGTTTGAGAACCTTTGGATTATCTTCAACCACCAATACGGTTTGCCCTTTCCCAAGCAGACGTAAGTTTGCTGTGTCGGGTAACTTCACCTTGGGTACGGTGGCGGGTGTTTCTTTTGCGGCGGGAAAATATAGACCGAAACTCGTCCCAAGGCCGAGTTCGCTGTAAAGCGTGATATACCCGCCAGATTGGCGCACAAAACCATACACCATTGCCAACCCAAGGCCTGTTCCCCCTGCATCCGATTTCGTGGTAAAAAAAGGTTCAAATGCGCGCCTTTGCGCCTCAGCGCTCATTCCTGCGCCGTCATCATTTACGCTAAGACGGACGTAGTCACCGGGCTCAATATCAGTCTCCTGGGCAATATAAGTATCGTCGATCGTCACATCGGAAACCGAGACAAGCAGCTCGCCTGAATTGTCCATCGCATCGCGAGCGTTCAATGCCAAATTCAATAAAGCAGATTGAAGTTGCACTGGATCCAGCTCCACTGGATTGGATGTTTGCGCAAAGTCTGTTCGAATTCGAATGTTGGCGCCCAAAGTACGTTTCAATATGGCAAGCGCGTTTTCGCATAAGTCTCGTAAATCTACCTTGATCGGTTTCAAATTACTTTTGCGCGCAAATATCAGCAGGCGTTGTGTCAGCTCTGCACCCAGTTCGGCAGACGCCAGCGCGTCTTTGATCAACACGGCTTGTTTTTCGTCGGTTCCGCGCATTTCTAACAATTCTAAGTTGCCGATAACAACGGTCAGAAGGTTGTTGAAATCATGCGCTATACCGCCGGTCATCTGACCTATTGCGTCCAGCCGCTGGGACCGTGCCAACGCGTCTTGTGTTGCCTTACGGGTCGTTAAGTCATGTAGAATGCCAACGAAAATACGCCCTCCGTCAACTGCTGTCTCGCCGACGGACAGGTGCAGCGGAAAAATGGATTTGTCTTTGCGCAACCCTTCAACATCACGGCCAATACCTATAATTCGTTCCTCGCCTGTCTTGATATGGTGAGAAAGATAACCGTCATGCGCTTTGGCATGTGGTTCTGGCATCAGCATGCTTACGTTATTGCCGATCATTTCAGACGCTGCGTATTGAAACAAGTCACATGCGGCCGTGTTAGCGCGAATAATTACGCCAGCGTCGTCGGAAACAATCATCGCGTCAACCGCCGCCTCTAGGATTGCGCGCAATACCGCACCGTCTTGTATGTCTTGATCCATTTGATCCCTACGGGTTTTGGATACCCTGCCAAATACTTAACCACGGACGCAAGCAAGAATTGATATTAGTCAACCATCGCTGCGCCGTGTTCCCCATAATTAAAGGATCTAAACGCAGGAGCAAAAGATGAAACCGACAGTAACTTGGATCGTTTTGGCAAACACCCGTGTTGCAAGAGCAGTGGAAAATCGGGGACCTGCAAAGGGATTAGGCGCTATGGATGTTATGTCGTGGACCGCACAAAAAGCCAGCGCATCAAGGCGCGAACCTGGAGTGGTGTACAGCATAGGCGGGCCCGCAAAAACGTCAGTAGAGCAGAGCAACCCGCAGCAGGAGGCCGACAAACGGTTTGCGAAAGAAATTTCAGACAGTCTGTCAAAGGCGTATGCTGCCAAGGCATTTGATAGGCTGGTCATTGTGGCCGCGCCCAAAATGCTGGGCCTTTTGCGCCCAAATATTGATGAGAATCTCAGCGCGGTATTGATCGGCGAAATTGATAAAGACCTGTCGAACCAATCCAAGGAAGCGATCGAAGCCCATTTGGGATCGGTCATGGCAATTTAGTCAAAACAGAACTTAAACCAAAGAAAGAAGCACAAAATGTTTAAACAAATAATTGTAGGTGTGGACGGTTCAGATAATTCTAAATCGGCCATTCGGATAGCGTGCGAATTGGCCCGCGACCATGGTGGTGACCTTACACTTGTTCATGTGCCACACGCAGAGTCAGCGGCCTTTGTCGTGGGTGCGGTTGCTGGATATCATGCGGCAATAAACACTCCAACATTGAAGGACATTGAAAAAGCTGGGCAAAAAATACTGGATGAAAGCGCTGCTATTGCAGCCGACATGGGATGTAAATCTGTTAAAACACAGATGAAGCATGGCGATGCGGCGTCGGAAATTTTGTCTTATGCCGAAGAGGTTGGTGCAGATTTGATCGTGACAGGTCGACGTGGTCTTAACCGCCTTGCAAGCTTGGTTCTGGGCAGTACCACGCAGCGCATAAATCATCTTGCAAAATGCGCTTGCCTATCCATTGCTTGATAGGCTGCGGTCAGTTTGCCACTTGAGCCTAGACAGCGTTGCGTCCCAGGGTTCTGGCCGTGTCCAAGAATTTTTGCTGTGCGTCGCCGCTTGGGTCTTCTGCGTTGCCAAAAATGCTCCAACGTACGGGGCGAATTCCGCAGAATTTCAATATGTTTCGATCCAGACTGCGCACTGAATGTGCCACAAAAAACCAACGATAGACTAAACTGGGCATACCCATTGTGACAATAACGCGCGCCGATTTGCCTTTTAGTGCGCCATGCCAATCATTTTTTCCCATTTCAAACGCAAAGCCCTTTCGGAATACGTGTTCTATCCAAGCTTTCAAAATCGCGGGGATATCTCCCATCCATAACGGATAAATCAGAACCATATGATTGCAGTCACGGATCTTGCTCTGATCTTCGGTCGCGAAGGCAGGCAAATCACCGTCTTCCCATTCCGCTTTTGATCGCAGAAAAGAAATGTCTTGATTGGCGACCGTTATTGTATCCACTGCGTGGCCGCTTTCTATTGCGCCGTCTTGATATGCATCAGCTATTGCGTGGCATAAATGATTTTGGTCCGTGTCAGGATGTCCTTGAATGATGAGGATTCTAGCCATGATAGTCTCCGCTATTATTGCAATATCTGGTCATACATTTGAAGGTAATTGGTAAGGTCCGCCAAGGATATAATGCCAACCAGTTTCTGGTCTTCAATGATCAAAAACTTTCGCTCACCAGTTTGAGAGATGATGTGCATTAAATCCCGAACGGGCAAATCTGGACGCAGTGTTGTGGCTTTGTCTAGTTTCACAAACACATCACCCACATACGTGCTGGCCCAGTTTTCACGATCAATCCCCGACAGAACCGTGCGATCCATGTGACCTAAAACGATCCCGTCCTCTAGCACCGGAACAAAGCTAACGCCGTAGCGCAACATTGTTTGGTTTACGAAATCGGCAAGGCTGACATTGGGATGTACAACAATCGGGTTTCGCTTCATCAGATCGCTGACAGATTTGGAGTCGAAGACAACATTTGCCAATTGATGTTGATAACTGGATCGCGCGGCCACTAGAATAAAACTACCGATCATGATCTGCCACAGCCCGTTGACAACGGCGCCTTGGAACATCGCGATCACACCGAGTGACATCAAAAAATAAGCAAGTATTTTACCAGAATTTGCAGCCTGTTGCGTGGCCTTCAGCACGTTCCCACTGCGATGCCACAGATAGGCGCGTAAGATGCGGCCACCGTCCAATGGGAACGCGGGGATCAAGTTAAATACGGCTAGAATAATGTTGATAACAGCAAGATAGGTCAGAACTTTGGTGACGCTACTTGGCGCTATCAGCAGCTCAAACAACACCGCGAGTATCCAGAACATAACCCCAAGCACCAAGCTCATGATTGGGCCTGCAACGGCGATATACAGCTCTGCTTTTGCCGAAGTCGGCTCTGCCTCCAGCTCTGCGACACCTCCAAACAGGAAAAGGGTGATACTATTGATCGGGACACCTAACCGCCTTGCGACGACGGAATGTGCCAGCTCGTGTAGCAGCAACGAGGTAAAAAAGAACATCATCGCAACCACCGCCATCACCAAATAGGTCTGAGATGATTGGTCCGGGAAATTGATGGGGAAATAGCGCTGAGATAAGCTCCATGTAATCAAAGCCGCGATAATTAACCAACTAGGATCTATCCTAATTTCAAACCCGTTCACGGAAAATAATCTTATAGCGTTTTTGAACATTCTAACCTCACGCGCATCTCTAATTTATTAAAAGACCCGAGCGGTGCATTGATTTTGCTCAAACGGACAACCTATGGGTGAAACAGCCCCCCAACGCTGTAGGCAATCAACGCGGCCGTCGCCCCGATGAGCAAGGTTTCCGACGCAGACCACCACCATGCGGCAAGCGACCACCAGCTTTTGAGCGCGCCAATGAGAAAAAATGTTAGCAGCGTAGCGAACACAGAGATTTGAAAGGCAGCGGTCAGTCCAAATATGAACGGGACCAACGGGATTGATCCTGCCGCAAGGAAAGCGCCGAACGTGGCAAGAGCGGCGCGTTTTGGATAAGGTTCATCGCGGGATAGACCATATTCATCGGTGAGCATGAGGTCGATCCAGCTTGTTTTGTCCTTGGATATTTCCACGGTTGCCTGATCCAGTAAGTCGCCTTTCAGCCCGCGCAATGCAAGTATTTGGCGTAGCTCTTCCAGCTCGCCCTCGCGGTGGTTTTCTATCTGTTGCTCTTCTATTTGAATGATGCGTTTTCTATCATCCAATTCCGCCTTAGTGCCTGAATAATTGCTCGCCGCCATCGAGAACCCGTCGGCAAGAATGTTTGCGATGCCAAGGGCAACTATAATGTTGTGTGACAATCCAGCGCCTTCGACACCTGCCACGATTGCAAATGTGGTGACGGCCCCATC
The DNA here is from genome assembly GCA_937944065.1 of uncultured Amylibacter sp. Lineage (GTDB taxonomy): Bacteria > Pseudomonadota > Alphaproteobacteria > Rhodobacterales > Rhodobacteraceae > Amylibacter. The sequence goes on from CALDZS010000012.1 coordinate 12,432, forward strand.
AATCCCGCCATAAATTAAATCTTTCAAATACGTGCTATGTCTTCGTTCCGCCAATCTTTGCGCAACTTCTTCTGGGCTGTGATCTTTATAATGTACCATAAAACTAGATTGAACGATCTTGATGGTGTCAGATTGAGGAATGTCAAAACGACGAGCTACGAGCAAAATAGAATTGGAGTTTACTAAATTAGGGGTGAAAATGCGATGACACAGGGCGGTTCCGCAAAAGATGTTTCCGCATTTTATATGAACGATTTACATTGGCAAAAATTGCGCAAAGCTGGCGATCTGCACAAGCATTGCTACGGTCACGCGGTAATTGTTTCTGGCCCCACTGGGTGCGGCGGCGCTGCACGTTTGGCTGCGCGTGGCGCACTTAGGATCGGCGCTGGATTGGTCAGCGTTTTGTGTTCGGTTGATGATGTGCAAGAGCATGCCGCACAGCTGAATGCAATTATGGTCAAATCATATGATCAAAAGAAACGCTTTCTAAGTCGCTTGGAAGAGGTGAAGCCATCAGCAATTTGCATTGGGCCCAATTTAGGGCTGGACGCCACAGGCCATCACAGGCTGTCGCAGGCATTAAAACTTGGGGCGTCAGCGTGTATCGACGCGGACGCCATTACCCTTTTGTCAGGTGCTGACAAACCCAGTTATCAGATTGCCAACCCGAACACCGTCATGACCCCGCACCAAGGAGAGTTGTGTCGTTTCATTCCGGACGTATTTGAACGCACAACAGATCGTCTAGAGCAAGCAAAGGCGGCCGCATTAAAGGCTGGCTGTGTTATTCTTTACAAAGGCCCAGAGACCATCGTCGCTGCGCCTGAGGGGCGATGCACAATCGTTTCTTCATCCGAATTTCCGAATGCGGGTTGGTTGGCCACAGCTGGATCAGGGGATGTTCTTGCTGGGTTCATAACTGGGCTTCTTGCACGCGGACTTGACGCATTCGAAGCGGCACAGATCGGGGCCTATTTGCATTTTCGATGCGCAGACGCATTTGGTCCGGGACTGATTGCGGAAGATATATCAGAAATGCTTCCTCGCGTGCTGCGTTGATAAATATCAAGTAGTTAGGGAACAATACCGAGTAACATAGCATTTGAATGCGTTACCTTAGGAGAGTTGAAAATGACTGCCAATCTGGGAAAAATTGATCGTGCCATAAGGGCGTTGCTTGGGCTGGTGCTGATTGCTGCACCGTTGCAGAATCTACCGCCCATTTGGTCGAACTGGATATTTGCATTTGCAAGCATTGGTATAGGGCTTGTGTTAGTCTTAACCGCGCTGTTTCAGTTTTGCCCTATGTATAGACTACTCGGTTTATCAACCTGCAAAATCGATTAACCTAGACCTACAGGCACATGGGCCTTCCTTTGTTGGCAAGATTGCAGGGATTGATTTAACCCAATAGCCATCTCCAACCCTATCTTACAAACAGCGCTCAAATTACAAGGATGACACTAATGATAGATCATCAATATTATGCCCATCTAATTTTGGATCGTCTGCACGAACTTGACGACAGAATGCATGACATCGACGCCGAACTTGATGTGCCAAAAGACGCTGATTTAAGCGAGCAGGCCATTGATCTAGAGGATGATGATGTTCTTGAAACGCTTGGATTTGCGGCACAAAAAGAGGTCGAACTGCTACACCAAGCGCTAAAACGGATTGCGGATAAGTCTTATGGAATTTGTCTTGAATGCGAGAATCCAATTTCCGAGAAGCGCCTTCAGGCTGTTCCGTACGCGCCTTTGTGCAAGACCTGTGCGGGCGCTGGTCCGAAATAGCGGCGTTGGTTGGCGCGACACCTACTGGTGAAGAGGTTAGGTGATTTTGCCCTGCAGATAGCTGACAGTTCGAGAACTTGTCTTTGCATCTGGCGTTTTTCCTCTAACCAAATGATCTGACAACGGTATTAAACATTGGGGATCTGATTGATCCAATCGATTTATATTTGGGATATATGTGAAATAATATTAGGGGCAAATCCGCCCTCAGGGTAAGTAGATAAATGAAACACCTATAGTAGCATCGGAGAGATTTATGGAGATTGTTCCGCTGACCGGAGGGCTTGGTGCCGAGATATTAGGTGCTGATTTGAAAGATGTGGACCAATTTGCGTCAATCAAGAAGGCTTTCATCGATTTCTCGGTAATTACCATTCGGTCACAAGAAATTACCCCTGATGACCTTTTGCAGTTTGCCCGCCAATGGGGCGAAATAAATGTGAATAGGTTCTTTTCAAAGCTGGATTCCCACCCTGAAATTGCGGTCGTTTTGAAAGAAGCGGACCAAACTGGCGCAATAGGCGAGGAATGGCATACAGATCATGCCTATGATCATGCTCCGGCAATGGGGTCAATTTTGCACGCAATAGAAACGCCCCCGTATGGCGGTGACACAGCTTTCTGTTCCATGTCAGCTGCCTATGATGCGCTTTCGGACGGCTTCAAGTCCATCCTTGATGGAATGTACGCGTGGCATTCGTCACGTCATGTTTTTGGCCAAAGTCAGGCGGAAACGGATGCTTCAAAATCGGGCCGAATAGGCAATGCAGACCAGGCAGTTCAGGATGCGTTACACCCAGTTGTAATTAAACACCCGCTGTCGGGTCGCAGTGGATTATTCGTGAACCCGCAGTTTACGATTGGAATTGACGGATTATCCAAAGCGGAATCCGACGCAATCCTGAATATGCTCTACGCTCACTGCCAGAAACCAGAATTTCAGTGTCGTGTCAGATGGAAAAATGGTGATGTGACAATGTGGGATAACAGGGCCACTTGGCACAAGGCGATAAATGATTACCAAGGGTTTCGACGCTATATGAACAGAGTTACTATAGAGGGGTGCCCATTGAACGCCGCTTGAATGTTTGTTGCGCAATGTTTCATGGTTCAGACTGTGTCTGAGCAATCATTCACAGTCTAATTGTGAAAAGTATGCCCTAGAATGAAACAAGGGTCGCAGATTTCTCTGCGACCCTTTGTAGTATTTGGAGCGGGCGAGGCGATTCGAACGCCCGACCCTAACCTTGGCAAGGTTATGCTCTACCCCTGAGCTACGCCCGCTTCCATATTCAGGGAACTTACGTCCCCTTGGGTAAGGCGCGTTATAGCTAAATGGCAAATTCGTGCAAGGGCTATTTTCGCCAATCCAGCGTTTTTATCCAGAGTATGGATCATGCTGTGCCGCACTGCCATCGACAGCGATTTCGAAATCCTCGGAATGCACAACAACCTGTCCTTTGCGCAGGAACAGAATTCCATACGCCCCTGGCTCGTTGGTCGAAAGACTGCTGTCACGGGATCGTTCGATCATCGGCATCTGGTGGCACGGGCTTTTGAAAATGCTAAAGCTGAGGGTGCCGATGCTGCCTGAAATGGTGCGATGCACGTGACCCGCGATCAGGTGTTTGACGTTACCATGGCGTTCGATCATTGCGCGCAACGTATCGCCGTTGCGCAAGCCGATTAAATCCATTGCGTCAAAGCCTATACCAACAGGCGGATGGTGGATAAACAGAAGCACATCGCGACCCTTGGCTGCATCAAGTTGTGCATCAAGCCAATCTAAACGTGTACCGCATAGAAACCCTGAATGTGGGATCGGGTTGGTCGAGGATTGGTCTAGACTATCCAGCGTGATGACGCGATGTGTGTCTAAATCAAAGGAAGTCTGTACGAACCCATTCGCAAGGGGGGTGTCAGGAAATGCAGCGATGAAATTCTCTCGGTCATCGTGATTGCCGACCAAATAGGTGGTTGGGACAGGATAATCAGCCAAAATTCTTTTAAGCTCTGCGTATTCGGCAGGGTCACCATGATGAGTTAGGTCGCCTGTCAGGATCAGATTGGTCGTGTCAGGATGCGTGGCCAACGCATGGCCTAATGCTGCACGCAATCGCGCTGCAGGATCAATCCCGATGATAGTCTCGCCCTGCGCTTGGACATGCAGGTCGGTTATAACTAACAGCTTACCCATGGCGGATTAGGCTTCGAACTCTACCAGTAAATCCTTGGCATCCACTTGGGTGCCCGCGGGGGCGTGGACGGCTTTGACGACGCCGTCTCTTTCCGCGCTGATGCCGGTTTCCATTTTCATCGCTTCCATGGTGCATAGCAAATCCCCTTGCTTAACCTCTTGGCCGACGGATACCATAACGGATGATACAACACCGGGCATAGGCGCGCCGATATGGGCGTCATTGCCAGGTGCGGCTTGCGCGCGGGCCAGTTTTTGGGCCGAGCTGGATCTGTCGGTCACACGCACGGTGCGTGGTTGGCCGTTAAGTTCAAAGAACACGCGCGCTTGGCCATCATCATCGGTATCGCCTGGAGTGATCAGATGGATTTCGAGTGTTTTTCCTGGATCAATCTCGGCACTTATTTCTTCACCTGGTTTCATGCCGTAAAAGAACGTCTTTGTTGGTAAGGTGCGCACAGGGCCGAATTTAGCATGGCGTTCGCGGTACTCTGTGAACACCTTGGGATACATGGTGTAGCCGTTGAAATCCTCGTCATCGATCGTCTCGTCAGGGAAGGCGGCGGCTAGCTTTGCCTTTTCCGCAGCTAAATCCATAGGTGGCAAGTGCCCACCTGGGCGCGAGGTGTCGGGTTTTTCATCTTTTAGAACACGCGCAATAAATTTGTCTGGAAACCCACCGGGAGGTTGGCCGAGATTGCCGCGCATCATGTCGATCACACTATCTGGAAAAACCATATCTTTATCGGGGTTTTCCACATCAGCGCGGGTCAAGTCTTGGGTCACCATCATCAAAGCCAGATCGCCGACAACTTTTGACGATGGCGTCACTTTGACGATGTCACCGAACATTTTGTTAACGTCTGCATAAGCGTGTGCCACCTCTGACCAGCGATCTTCGATCCCTAGACTGCGCGCTTGCGCTTTCAGATTGGTGAATTGCCCACCAGGCATCTCGTGCAAATATACCTCGGATGCTGGCGAGGACAGACCTGCCTCGAAAGGTGCATAAAGACCGCGCACACCTTCCCAATATGTGTTGATATCGCGAATGGCGGCGATATCCAGTCCTGTGTCGCGATCAGTGTGGCGCATCGCCTCGACAATCGATCCCAGGCAAGGTTGTGACGTTCCGCCCGAAAAGGCATCCATCGCTGCATCTATTGCGTCAACACCTGCCTCGGCAGCGGCCAAGACCGTGGCGCCTGCGATGCCAGATGTGTCGTGCGTGTGGAAATGGATTGGCAATCCAACTTCTTCTTTCAACGCTTTGATAAGAACGCGGGCAGCTGCGGGTTTCAGTAACCCTGCCATGTCTTTCAGGCCTAGAACGTGCGCACCAGCCGCCTTTAGATCCTTACCCATTTTTACATAGTATTTCAGGTCATACTTGGCGCGGTCGGGGTTCAGTATGTCACCAGTATAGCAAACTGTACCTTCGCAAACTTTGTTGTTTTCCACGACGGCATCCATCGCAACACGCATGTTTTCAACCCAGTTCAAACTGTCGAACACACGGAACACATCAACGCCGCTGGCCGCTGATTGGCGCACAAACTCTTGCACGACATTGTCAGGATAGTTGGTGTATCCGACACCATTGGAGGCGCGCAGCAACATTTGCGTCATCACATTTGGCATACGGCGACGCAGATCGCGTAGGCGCTGCCATGGGCATTCTTGCAAGAACCGATAGGCCACATCAAAAGTGGCCCCACCCCAACACTCCATCGAGAAAAGTTGTGGTAGGTTGTGGGAATAGGCATCAGCGACTTGAACCATGTCAAAGCTGCGCATCCGTGTGGCCAGCAAGGACTGATGCCCATCGCGCATTGTTGTGTCCGTGATCAGCAATTGAGGCTGGGCTGCCATCCAATCGGCAACCGCTTGAGGGCCTTTGGCGTCTAGCAAAGTCCGCGTACCCTCAGCGCGCGTATCTGTCAGGTTCTTAGGCGGCTTAGGTGCCTTCGCCGTTGCTGCCGGTTTGGCGCGACCTGCGACATCTGGATGACCATTTACAGTTACGTCAGCGATATAGTTCAGGATACGAGTGGCACGGTCACGACGCGGTTTGAAATCAAACAGTTCTGGTGTGTTATCAATGAAAGTGGTGGTATAGCTATTGTCCAGAAACGTTGGATGCTTCAGCAAGTTGATCACAAACGCAATGTTGGTCGATACGCCGCGGATACGGAATTCGCGCAACGCGCGGTCCATGCGTGCGATGGCGTTTTCGGGGCTGGGGGCTTTTGCGGTAATTTTAACCAAAAGACTGTCGTAATAGCGCGTGATCACAGCGCCAGAATAGGCGGTCCCGCCGTCCAAACGAATACCAAGACCAGTCGCAGAACGATACGCGTTGATGCGACCATAATCGGGAATGAAATTATTCTGCGGATCTTCGGTAGTGATACGTGTTTGCAATGCATGACCGTTCAGCTTGATATCCGCCTGAGACGCCGCACCTGTGGCACGCGCCAGAGTTTTACCTTCGGCAATTTTGATTTGGGCGCGAACGATGTCGATGCCTGTCACTTCTTCTGTGACCGTGTGTTCCACTTGAACACGTGGGTTCACTTCGATGAAGAAAAATTCTTCGGTGTCCATATCCATTAGGAATTCAACGGTACCTGCACATTCGTAACCTACATGGGCACAGATTTTGCGCCCCAACTCGCAAATTTCGGTGCGTTGTTCTTCGGATAGATACGGCGCGGGCGCGCGTTCAACAACTTTTTGATTGCGCCGTTGGACAGAACAGTCACGTTCAAACAGATGATATATCGCACCGTGGCTGTCACCCAAAATTTGAACTTCGACGTGGCGGGCGCGTTGCACCAAACGCTCTAGGTATCCCTCGCCGTTGCCAAAGGCAGCTTCGGCCTCGCGGCGACCCTCCAGAACTTTTTCTTCCAGTTCGCTTTCGTTCATGATCGGTCGCATGCCGCGACCACCACCGCCCCAAGACGCCTTCAACATGAACGGATACCCGACTTCGTCAGCCATTCGGCGAACCTCGGCCATATCATCTGGCAGAACTTCGGTTGCGGGCACCACGGGAACTCCAGCTTCCATTGCAACGCGGCGGGCCGATGCTTTGTCGCCTAACTGGCGCATTGTTTCGGCTTTGGGTCCGATGAACTTTATGCCCGCAGCTTCGCACGCATCGACGAAATCCGGATTTTCCGACAACAGACCGTAGCCAGGGTGAATTGCATCTGCGCCAGATTGCTTGGCAACACGAATAATCTCTTCAATAGACAAGTAGGCGGCAACGGGCCCCAGATCAGCACCAATGCGATAGGCCTCGTCTGCCTTAAAGCGATGCAGGCCCAGCTTGTCTTCTTCTGCATAGATCGCGACGGTCTTTTTGCCCATCTCATTGGCGGCACGCATAATGCGAATTGCGATCTCGCCACGGTTGGCGATAAGGATTTTTTTGAAATCTGTCATGGAAAGCTTTCTAGTGGGCGTGTTGCATTTGATCGAGTATATCAGGCTTGGGGTCGAAGTTCGATTCCGTGGTTGTACGGATATGTTAGCGTCACCCTGATCAGAATAAAATCCAAGAACGGATAGGATTTCGGCAAAACATGATTGTTTACCGACCTAATTCACAAGATTTGCTGCGAAAAGGAAACTTTGCCTGACATTTGAAGCCTTTTCGCGAATGAAAGTGGATAAATAAGGTAGCCAACTTGTTAGAACAATAATAGAACACAGCTTCACAAAATTAACAGATGTGGCTAGTGTGGGTCTATGAGCAGTTGGGAAGAATCAGACGCGTTTAAAGAGGCTGCAGTGCCCTTGTCGCAGCAGGCGATGGGTGCGCCGCGCGGCGGCAGCCCGTATATGGACGGGTTGAACCCGGCACAACGCGAGGCGGTGGAAACGCTGCAAGGTCCGGTATTGATGCTGGCGGGTGCTGGCACAGGTAAGACACGCGCACTGACTGCGCGGATCGTACACCTTTTGCGCACAGGTACCGCACGACCCAACGAGATTTTGGCCGTGACATTCACCAACAAAGCGGCACGCGAAATGAAAATGCGTGTTGGCGGTATGTTGGGTGAAATGGTCGAAGGAATGCCGTGGTTAGGCACGTTCCATTCACTGTGCGTGAAAATTCTGCGTCGCCACGCAGAGTTGGTCGGGCTGAAATCGAACTTTACGATTTTGGACACCGATGATCAGATACGGTTGCTAAAGCAATTGATCGCGGCAGAGGGGATTGACGATAAACGCTGGCCCGCACGGATGTTAGCAGGGCTAATTGATGCGTGGAAGAACAGAGCATGGACACCTGAGCGTGTGCCTGCCGGGGATGATGCATTTAACGGCAAAGGACAGATCCTTTATGCTGCGTATCAAGCGCGATTGAAAACCCTGAACGCGGCTGATTTCGGCGATCTGTTGTTACATGTGGTGACGATTTTTCAAGAGCACCCGGACGTGTTGGATCAATATCGCCGCTGGTTCAAATATATCCTTGTGGACGAATACCAAGATACCAATGTGGCGCAATATCTGTGGCTACGTCTGTTGGCGGCGGAACATAAAAACATTTGTTGCGTGGGCGATGATGATCAGTCGATCTATGGCTGGCGCGGGGCCGAGGTGGGCAATATCCTGCGGTTCGAAAAGGATTTCGAAGGCGCGACTGTTATCAAGTTAGAACAAAACTATCGGTCTACTCCACATATTTTGGGTGCCGCATCTGGCGTCATAGCAGGCAATAAAACGCGTCTGGGCAAAACCCTTTGGACAGATCGCACTGATGGCGACAAGGTGCGTCTGATCGGCCATTGGGACGGCGAAGAAGAAGCGCGCTGGATCGGCGAAGAGATCGAGAATTATCAGCATGGTACTCGCGGGCTTGATCCAATCAGCGCCGATAGCATGGCGATCCTCGTGCGCGCATCGCACCAGATGCGCAGCTTTGAGGATCGGTTCCTAACCATTGGCTTGCCGTACCGTGTGATCGGCGGGCCACGCTTTTACGAACGGTTGGAAATCCGCGATGCGATGGCTTATTTCCGCGTGGCGGTGTCCAACGATGATGGGTTGGCGTTTGAGCGTATTGTAAACACCCCTAAACGCGGGATCGGTGACAAAGCCCAACAGACGATCAATACCGTCGCACGTGAAAACGGTATTAGTTTGCTTGAAGCATCGCGCCATCTGGTGGAACAGGGCGGACTGTCCGCCAAGGCGCGTAAAGAGTTGGGGATTTTGATCGATGGGTTTGACCGCTGGTCTGCCGCCATTCGCGCAGGCGTGGACAGTCACATCGAAATCGCCGAAGTGATTTTGGAAGAAAGCGGTTACGTCGAATATTGGCAAAATGACAAAACACCAGAGGCACCCGGGCGTCTGGAGAACCTTAAAGAATTGGTTAAAGCGTTAGAGCAGTTTGAAAATCTGCAAGGATTTTTGGAACATGTCAGCCTAATCATGGAAAATGAAACTGAAGATGCTACTGAAAAGGTCAGCATCATGACCTTGCACGGAGCCAAAGGTTTGGAGTTCCCCGTCGTGTTCCTACCCGGATGGGAAGATGGGCTGTTCCCATCCCAACGATCCATGGACGAAAGCGGGCAGGCGGGTGTCGAGGAAGAACGTCGTTTGGCCTATGTGGGTATCACTCGCGCCGAAGAACAATGCACCATCAGCTTTGCCGCCAACCGCCGTGTTTATGGATCTTGGCAATCTTCGATGCCGTCGCGGTTCATTGATGAATTACCCCCAGAACATGTCGAGGTGCTAACGCCCCCAGGCCTTTACGGCGGTGGATCGGGCTATGGCGCTTCGGACATGGAAGAGAAGGTGGTCAATGCAGACGCCTATAATTCACCCGGCTGGCGCCGCATGGCCGCACGCACCTCTGCGCGTGGGTTATCACAACCGTCAGAGGCAAAGGGTATCGTGATTGACGCGCAAGCCGTGTCGACATTCACTCTGGGTGATCGTGTTCACCACAAGGCGCTGGGATTTGGGGCTGTGGTCGGGATCGAAGGCGACAAACTGTCGATTGTGTTTGAAAATGGAGGCGCCAAAAAAGTAGTCGCCAGCTTTGTAACACCAGCCGACGATGTGCCATTCTAACTGTTTTGATCGTAAGACATAAAAAAACGGTGATGCTAGGGAGAATAAAGCATCACCGTTTCTTTGTATAAGGATGTAAGGTCGGGAGGAGGTGACCTTGATCCTAGTATGTCCGCGCCTGGGAGGAGTTAGGCGCGCAGGGCGTTACGCTCTGTTGATATTAAAATAGCAAATGATTAAGATTATTGTAGGGCAGAAATAAGCATTTCCGCTATGCGTTTTGTGCATATCTGTCACAGGTTTGTTACCGAAATACACTGGTATAGTCTCAAAAATCGCTAATTTCGATATTAAGATGCAGGACATGCCTTATTTTTTGCCTGATCTTGCCCAGATGCATTCGGGCAAAATAATTGCTTTCCATGAATGCGCACATCGCCGATGGCCGCTTGCCCCGCTTCTGATATCAACCAATCAACGAATCTCTGCGCCAGTTCAGATTTGATATGCGGGTGTAGCTCTTTGTTAACCACGATTACGCCGTAAGGGTTCAAAAGGCTGTTTTTGCCCATAAACAACAAATCCAGATTGCCACGGTTTTGGAACGACAGCCATGTTCCGCGATCCGTCAATGTATAGCCGTCAACGGCAGAGGCCATATTCAAGGCAGCCCCCATGCCAGCACCGATTTCCCGGTACCAAGAACCAGATGGGTTGCGCGCGGCCTCTGCCCAAAGGGAACGTTCCTTTTTATGCGTCCCGCTTTCATCACCACGAGAGATGAAAATAGTTTCTGTGTCATACAAGGCAACCATTGCCTCTGCCACACTTCGTGCGATGGCGACGCCTGCGGGATCGTCATTTGGCCCAACTATGACGAAATCATTATACATCACATCATAACGTTGCACGCCGAACCCATCTTCGACGAATGCATCTTCTGATGGGCGGTGATGAACCAACAAGACATCTGCATCGCCGTTCTTTGCAATTCGTAGGGCTTGCCCAGTGCCAACGGCCACAACGCGGACTTCTATGCCAGTGGTGGCCGTGAATTTTGGTAGTATCTGATCATACAGGCCAGAGTTTTGCGTTGATGTGGTCGAGGCAAGCGTGATGTATTGCTCTGATGCGACACCAAAGGTTGGCAGGCACATGGCCGCAAGAAACATGAAGAGTTTCATCTATATTGTTCCAACTAGGTATTGCGCAGCCGCTTTGGACCGAGGTGCGCGGAAAAACAAATCGCTTTCGCTATGTTCAGTCGCCAAGCCATTTTCTAGAAAAATCACAGATTGCGACATGCGCATCGCCTGTAAACGATCATGCGTTGCCCAAATGAACCCAATTCCTTGACCGTTGATGGCATGAATAATCTGCTCAAACTCGGCGTTGGCTTTCGGATCAAGATTGCTGGTTGGTTCGTCCATCAGAATTGTTTTCGGGCTGGTTATCAACGCGCGTGCCAGTGCCATACGCTGTGCCTCGCCGCCCGATAAAATCGCGGCAGGCGCGTCGGCGCGGTCTGAAAGTTGTACCATCTCCAACAGCTCTGCCGTGCGGGTGTCGCGGTCGGTTTTTGTCATACCGCCGACTAGTAACGGGAACGCAATATTTTGGGCGACCGACCTGCGCATCACAACAGTGTCTTGGAAAATAACACCCCGTGTGCGGCGCGATTTTTGCACCGGGTCATCGTCAATTGTAACGGCCCCAGCGGTCGGGGATAGCGTTCCATGGCAAAGTCCCAACAACAGCGATTTCCCAGCTCCATTGTGCCCCATCACACATGTGATTTCCGAGGGCGAGATATCTAAATCCAGCGGACCCAGCAGATGGGTTCCATCCACTGCATATTCTGCATTGCGAAATTGAAACGGGTTCATCGTGTGACCTCGTATTTTTTACCCACGCGGGCGATCGCATGGATAGCAGAGTTCACAAGTAGGGCTAGGAAAATCAAAACCAGACCCAAGGCCATGGCAAGTTGTAAATTCCCCTTAGAGGTTTCTAATGCAATTGTGGTGGTCATGACGCGGGTCAATCCATTGATATTACCGCCGACGATAATAACGGCACCCACCTCTGCCAATGCACGACCAAAGCCTGCTAGCAAAGCAGTGAATATTCCAAAACGAGCATCCCAGATCAAGGTGCGCAAGCGCAGGAAGGGTGGCACATCCATCGCGCTCATCAATCGATCATAGTCGCGGGCGAGGGGTTTGACCGCCTCCATAGACAGCACCAATACAATCGGAAAGATCAAGCAGGTTTGTGCTATGATCATGGCGGTTGGCGTAAATAATAGGCCTAGACTGCCCAGTGGCCCGCTGCGCGACAATAACAAGTATACGGCCAAACCGACCACAACGGGTGGTAGTGCCATAAAGGATGAGGCAAATATTAGGATCACGCGACGGCCAGCGAATTTATAAGTGGCAAGCAATCCGCCCAGTGGGATCGCCATGCAAGACGCCAATATCGTTGCGGACAGGCTGACAAACAAAGACAATCCGACGATGGCCACCAAATCAGGGTCGGCTGCGACGATTAATTGTACGGCTTTTGAAAGACTTTCCATTTATCCGCGCTTTGCCCTTGCTCTTTGCACCTATTTTGACAATTTAGACCAGCCCGTCCAGAGGCGTTTTCAAAAGAGGTGCGCAATGTCGATCACAAAAGAGACTATTCTTGCTGAATTAGATCAGATCCATCTGCCATCAGGCAAAAGTATTGTTGAATTGGACATGATCCGCGCGATTGGAATTTCAGGTAGCGAAGTGCGTTTTGTGGTCGAGGCGTCGGCGGAAAGCGCGCCCCACATGGAGCCTGTGCGCAAAGCCGCCGAAGATATGGTGGCTGCGATGGACGGCGTGACCAAAGTGTCGGTCGTGCTAACCTCGCCTGCGCCAAATGCGCCCAAAGGGCCTGCGCCGTCATTAAAGGTTGGTGGGCATCCGAAACCTCAAGCAGACAATCAACGCATCCCAGGTGTGGACCGTGTTTTGGCGATTGGGTCTGGCAAAGGTGGTGTTGGGAAATCTACCGTGTCGTCAAACTTGGCCGTCGCACTGGCCCGTCAAGGTCGACGCGTTGGATTGCTTGACGCCGACATTCATGGGCCAAGCCAACCCCGAATGATGGGCGTGTCGAAACGCCCAGCCTCGCCTGATGGTAAAACCATTCTGCCGCTTCACGCGCATGGGGTCACGATGATGTCGCTTGGCTTGATGTTGAAAGAAGACGAAGCGGTGATTTGGCGGGGACCAATGTTGATGGGTGCGTTGCAGCAAATGCTGACGCAGGTGGAATGGGGTGAGTTGGATGTTTTGATCATCGACTTGCCGCCCGGCACAGGTGATGTGCAACTGACATTGGCGCAAAAGACCGAAGTCACGGGCGCGATTATCGTATCAACGCCACAAGATGTGGCATTGTTAGATGCGCGTAAAGCGCTGGACATGTTTGCCAAAACCAATGTGCGCGTGGTTGGAATGATAGAAAACATGTCGACCTATATCTGTCCCGAGTGCGGCCACGAAGCGCATATCTTTGGCCATGGCGGTGCAGAGGCTGAAGCGAAGAAACTGGGGCTGCCCTTCCTGGGCGCAATCCCGCTAGAGCTGGACATTCGCATCGCAGGTGATAGTGGCACGCCGATTGCAGCGACCGATAACAAAGTGGCTGATGCTTATGCGCAGATTGCCAAGGGATTGATCAAAGCAGACTTGGCCTAGGATTTCACACGCCAGTCAAAATTCTTGATCCGTTTCAATCTGATTTTATTGTCGTGATACCCTTCTACGCCTGCCGCTTCGGCACGTTTGACCATTTCCATCGCCATATCTTTTGCGCGATATTTGTAATCAAGTGGCGCAAGCTTGACCATGCAATTTGCGTCCCAACCAGTAATCATCTTATCGAAAAAATTTAGAAATTGCACAAACCTGCTTGGCTGTCGATCCAGTCGCCTCGCGGCGTCTGGCGTCAAATGAATACCAAGTATCGCACCATATTTCAGTTGATGCAGTCCAATACGTCGCACTTCGTTCCAGTTGAATTCTTGACTTGGGGAGGCACCAAATGAACTGGGGCATATACGAAACCCCTTGGCGCTAAGGCTCAGGCTTGGATCGGTGCGGGACATATTGCGTCGATGCATGTTGGCCCCATACACAAACAATAACGTCACGCCGATCAACAGCCAGATCAACCATTCGCCCAACGCGATAGACAGTCCGCCTAGGGTATTGATCAACAGAACCAAAATTGATGCCATCAAAATCGCAAGGACAGTACATAGGCCGAAATGAAACCTGCGCGCGGCAATCTGTGGATAGATATCAAGTGTTGGTAATGGTGTATTCATCCCCTTAATTTCGTGCTTTGCGACGAATTTACAACCTTTTCTGTGGATAACTCTGCCTAAAAGTGAAAAATTTCTTTACTTACTTTACGTTTCATTACACCATATGTAGTGCGGGGTAGCGAATATTCCTCGACATTTAGCGATATCGCCTATTAATAGCGCTGCTCGCAAAAAGAAGCCGCAAAGGCACAAAGACGACAGGGGATACGCATATGGCCAGCACAGAGCAGTTTTTTGAATGCACTGATATTCATCCAATCGACATTGTGGAAAATTTGGCAACCACCCGTGATTGGTCGTTTGATCGCATGGATCACGATCAAATTGCGATGGAAGTTGAAGGCGCTTGGCGCACTTATTCGTTGACACTTGCTTGGTCGGATTATGACGAGACTTTGCGCTTGATTTGCAGTTTCGACATGGAACCGCCCGCGGAAAAAATGTCGGCACTTTACGAAACGCTGAACCTGACCAATGACCGATTGTGGACGGGCAGCTTTTCCATGTGGGCGGAACAGAGGTTGATGGTTTACCGCTATGGCCTAGTTTTGGCAGGGGGGGCTTTGGCACAGCCTGAACAGATAGATCAGATGATGCAAAAAGGCGTGCTTGCATGCGAAAAGTTTTACCCCGCATTCCAACTGGCTTGTTGGGGCGACAGCGCACCAGCCGAGGCAATGAATGTCGCGATTAGTGATGCTTACGGTCGTGCGTAACCTGTGCTAGCACTGGTGTGAATCACTGAGGGTGCGCAATGGATTTTTCTGACATTTCAAACAGAGGTTTGGTTTTGCTGGGTTGTGGCAAGATGGGATCTGCGTTGTTGCAGGGCTGGCTGGCTGGCGGCTTAAACGCGAGCGCCGTGACGGTTCTTGATCCTTATCCAAGCGATTGGGTCAAGGGTCTGGTCGCTGATGGTCTGAATTTGAATGCCGATCTGCCTGTTGCGCCTGCCATCTGCGTGATTGCTGTAAAACCGCAGATGATGGGCGACGCGCTGCCCAGCCTGCAAGCGTTGGGAAACTCTGATACAGTGTTTTTATCGATTGCGGCGGGTACTTCGATTTCCAGTTTCGCCGACACGTTTGGATCACAAACACCGATAGTCCGATCTATGCCCAACACACCTGCGGCCATTGGACGAGGCATCACGGCATTAATCGGGAATGCACATGTCACAGACAGTGGGCTGGCGATGGCGGATCAATTGTTGCAGGCTGTTGGCCAAACGGTGCATCTGAGTTCCGAAGATCAGATGGACGCAGTGACAGGTGTTTCTGGCTCTGGGCCCGCCTATGTGTTCCACTTAATTGAAACGTTGGCAGCGGCTGGCGCAGCGCAAGGGCTGCCAGCCGACATGGCGATGAAACTGGCCAAAGCAACGGTGGGTGGGGCTGGTGCGTTGGCAGAGCAGGCGGATGAAGATCCGGCCCAACTCCGCATAAATGTCACATCGCCTGCTGGCACGACAGCCGCCGCGTTAGATGTGTTAATGGATACCGAAGCCGGGTTTCCTAACTTGCTATCGCGCGCGGTCAAGGCAGCAACAGATAGATCAAAAGAACTGGGAAAACCATGACCGAAGCCACTTTCGATGATTTCATGAAGCTAGATATTCGGACAGGCGTTATCGTTCAGGCAGAGGATTTTCCAGAGGCCCGTAAACCCGCCTACAAGCTGTGGGTCGATTTTGGCGCAGATTT
>CALDZS010000013.1 GCA_937944065.1 uncultured Amylibacter sp.
GTAGGAGTTGGAACGCGCATGGGGTCGGGTTGCACATCAGGGCACGGCGTCTGCGGCATCTCTCGGCTGTCCGTGCGATCACTCATTTCAACGTTGGTTTATATCGGTGCAGGCGTGATCACGGTAACCTTGTTCCGTATGATGGGGGCAATCTTATGAGGTTTCTCATCTCGGCACTCAGCGGTGCGTTGTTCGGGCTTGGCTTGATCCTGTCAGGCATGACCGACACATTAAAAGTCCAAGGTTTTCTTAACTTGTTTGGCGCGTGGGATCCCAGCCTTATGTTTGTGATGGTCGGTGCGATTGTGCCGATGTTCTTTGCTTGGCGCATCAGTGCGTTGCGTGAAGACGCAATTTTTGGCGGTGGTAAACCTGGGCCGATGAAAACCAATATCGACAAAAAGCTACTGCTCGGTGGTGCATTCTTCGGAATCGGTTGGGGTCTATCGGGCTTCTGCCCCGGCCCTGCCTTGGCCAGTGTCAGCTTTGGTGGTATAGGTGGTGTGACGTTTCTGGTCGCCATGATCGTAGGCATGTGGGGCTGGTCGAGATTTCAAACATAAGGGACTTTAGCCATGGGACAAAAACATTGCCAAAGCTGTGACATGCCCTTGTCCAAGGACCCAAAAGGTGGTGGGACGAATGCAGACGGATCATTGTCTGATAAATACTGTTCTATGTGCTATGTTGACGGCGTTTTCGCCGTCGATATACGCGACGTGAAAGAGTATCAGCGTTGGGTCATCAGCATGATGGTCGACGATGGTTGGTGGCGTCCAATGGCGTGGCTGATGACGCGGCGCATACCAAAGTTAGAACGCTGGAGAAACGGTTAGGTTAGAATATGGTAGGGCGACCAAGGGCCTTTCCTAATTTATCGCCCCACCTCTGGCATCTGCATCTCGACGAATGCACCGCAAACCTGATTGTTTTTGCCCCCGCACGTCGCCTGACATTGCGCAATCACAGCTTTCAGTTCTGTCTCTAACGCCAGCAAGTCAGATATTTTGGTTTGAATATCCGCGATGCGATCTTGCGCAATGTCCTTGGACGTTTGGCAATCCGATACAGAGCCGGTCGGTACAGCCAACAATGAACGCACCTGTTTGATTGAAAACCCAAACGCGCGGCATCGGCGGATGAAATTCAACCTATCTACATCGCTGCGATCGTATCGACGCTGATCAGCGCGCGTTCGTTCGGCTTTTGGCAACAAGGAGATTTTTTCATAATAGCGAATAGTTGGCGTTGGCACGCTGCAAGCTTTGGCCAATGCGCCAATCGTCAGCGAATATATTTGAGCGGTCATAATTATACCCCTTGCCCTTAAAGTTACTTTAACAAGTATACAGTTCCCGACATCCTTGAAAGGGCTAATAACATGATCAAAAAAACAAAAAAGAATACCTTCAAAATTGCAGGCGCAGCTGTAGTCGCCTGTGCCGCCTGCTGTGCCCCTATCATCGGCCCGTTCATCCTTGGGCTTTTGGGCGTTGGGGTATTGGGTGTTGGATACTGGGCAATTGGCGGGTTGGTGGTACTTGCGGCGATTGGTTTTGCAATATGGCGCAGGAACCAGGCGTGCGATTGCACCGCACCGCCCAAAAGTCGGCATGGCATAACTGACTGTTGCGGCGCTGACTAGGCTGGCAAAAAAACCGATATCTGGCTGCATGTCATCCCCGACTTAATCAGGGATCTACTGCAACAGCACCCTGATCATGTCAGGGGTGACAAGTCGTGGTCGGCTTAAAGTTGGGCCATAACTTCGTCGCTGACTTCCATGTTGGTGGTCACAGTCTGAACGTCGTCGTCATCTTCTAGATTCTCGATCAGGCGCATCAGCTTTTCCGCCCCGACCAGATCAAGTTCTGTCGTGGTCGTAGGTTTCCAGATCAATTTGGTCGTCTCGGATTCACCCAAGGCCGCTTCTAGTGATGTGGACACTTCGTTCAGCGATGTATCTTCGCAGTATACATCGTGACCGTCTTCAGAGCTTTCGACATCATCGGCACCCGCCTCTATCGCGTGTTCGAACATTGTGTCTGCATCAGCAGCATCCGCTGGATAGACAACCAGTCCTTTACGCTCGAACATGAATGACACCGCACCAGTTTCCGCCAAATTACCACCTGATTTGGTAAACAGTGAGCGCACGGTCGACGCGCTACGATTGCGATTGTCGGTCATACATTCCACAATCACAGCGACACCGTTAGGGCCATAACCTTCATAGCGGATTTCGTCATAGTTTTCGGCGTCAGACGCAGACGCTTTGTTAATCGCGCGGTCGATCACGTCTTTGGGGACCGAGTTCGATTTCGCCTCTTTCACAGCCAAACGTAGGCGCGGGTTTTTATCCACATCGGGGTCGCCCATCTTGGCGGCGACAGTGATCTCTTTTGATAGTTTCGAGAACAGTTTTGAACGCAGTTTATCTTGGCGTCCCTTGCGGTGTTGGATATTTGCCCATTTGGAATGGCCGGCCATGTGCGAACCTCATGTTTGTCTGTGATTTAGCGCTTTATAGAAATTGGACGCGTGGGGTGCAATGGTCGAAATCTAGGTTAATGGCCAAAATACTGGGATAAAGATGCTGGCGATTAGACCAATGGCGATGTTTAACGGAATGCCGATTTTCATGAAGTCGGTAAAACTATAACCGCCGGGGCCATAAACCAACGTATTGGTTTGGTATCCAATGGGGGTTGCAAAGCTGGCAGAGGCGGCAACCATGACCGCGACAACCAAGGGGCGCGGGTCGACACCCAATGCCGCGGCAAGTGCGATGGCCACAGGTGTCACTACCACCGCCACAGCGTTGTTCGACACCAGTTCGGTCAACAAAGACGTCAGCAGATAAATCGCCCAAACCACCAAGAATGGTGGCAAACCATGCAACATCGGCGCCACACCTTCGGCGATGATGCTTACCGCACCAGACGCTTGCAGCCCTGCCCCGATGGCAAGCATGGAAAAGATCAGAACCAACAGGCGACCATCAACCGCTTCGAACGCTTCTTCAGCTTCTATGCAATGGAACAGCAGAACCAGTGAAACAGCGATAACAGCCAATGCAAAGATCGGTGCAATACCCAATGCGGCAAGGATCACGACACCTGCAAGCGACGCGACCACCAAGGGTGCTTTGTTACGCTTGTAAGGGCGCGCAGATGGTAAAGACAGATCAACCAGATCCAACTCTTCTGACATACGCTGAATATCTTCGGGCGAGCCTTCTAACAGCAGAGTGTCGCCAATTTTGACAACAATATCGTCCAATTGACTGCCGATATTTTGGTTTTTGCGGTGCAAGGCCAGCGGGTAGACACCAAAGCGGCGACGCAGGCGCATATTCCCCAAACGACGCCCGACCAATCGACAACCCGGCGAAATCAACGCTTCGACAGTCGTCGCCTCGCGCGACGATACTTGATCTGCCAAGATCACGTCCTTGTTTTCCTTCAAGCTCAGCAATTCGGTCACAGCAGTTTTCAAAACAATCGTATCACCTGCGGCCAATACCAGTGTTTTCAAACTGCGACGTTTCGAGACATCATTGCGGATCAAGTCAATCACCCGACCGCTGTCGCGTTTAAACTCGTCAATTTCCAGCACTTTCTTACCGATCAGAGAGCTTTCGGCAGGTATCACCACCTCTGTGAAAAAACGCATGCTTGTTTTGTCACGCAATAAGTCCGCCATGCTGTCGCGGCTGGGTAACAGGCGATTGCCGAACAGCCAAAGATACACTGCGCCGAAGGCCACAAGGATCAAGGCCAGTGGTGTCACTTCAAACATGGTAAACGGTTTCAACCCTTCAGCACGTGCGACACCGTCAACTAACAGATTAGTAGACGTTCCGATCAACGTGCATATGCCGCCTAGGATGGCGATATACGACAAGGGTATCAGCATCTTTGACGCGCTAACCTTGAATATCTTGGCCATTTGCATGGCAATCGGGATCATGATTACGACGACGGGTGTGTTGTTCATGAACGCCGACGCAATGATCACAAAAACGCCCAAGGCGATCAGCACGCGTTTGGGATACTTTTCACCGTAAATGGTCACTTGGTTTGTGATGTTGGTCAACACCCCTGTGCGCACCAAAGCCCCCGACAGGATAAACATCGCAGCGATGGTCCAAGGCGCAGGGTTCGAAAACACCGCCAACGCATCTTGGTACGGCAGGATATTTGTCAGCATCAAGAATGCAGCACCGCCCATGGCGATCACCTCGGTCGGATAAATCTCTTTGATAAAGCCGAAAAACATCACACCGATCAGCGCCATGGCCAAATAGGGGTGTGCGGCAACGGGGATAAACTCACCA
>CALDZS010000014.1 GCA_937944065.1 uncultured Amylibacter sp.
AAGGCATAAAGCCCCAGCGCCAAAAGGATCACTGCGCAAACCATGCGAGACGCGAATTTACGCTTGATGGCAAAAACCGATAACATCGCAAGTGCTGCGAAAATCACCGCACCTATCAACAGGTACGGGATCATGTTCGAGGCAACGCCTTGCGCCGTTAGAAACCCAACAATCGCACCCAGCCCACCTGTCCACGCTAGGGTGAACCACAATGCCGGTTTCGGGGGTATATATTTAAATTCGCCTGCCATTATCCCAACTTCATATTATCAATGCCGACAACGCGGTCATATATCCAGAACAAGAACAAGACGAAGACCAGTAACACCATGCCAAGCGCGGCTGCCAAATTCCAGTTCAGGGATTTGCGCATGTGGAAGTCAATCATGTTCGAGATCATTTGCCCATCTTGGCCACCGACCAAAGCAGGGGTAATGTAGTAACCGATTGCAAGGATGAACACCAATAGCGCACCCGCGCCAATGCCAGCCACGCTTTGTGGAAAATAGACGCGCCAGAAGGCAGTCCAATTGGTCGCCCCCATGGATTTTGCCGCGCGCACGTAAGATGGCGGAATGGTTTTCATCACGGAATAAAGCGGCAGGATCATGAATGGCAACAAGATATGCGTCATCGCAATTAGCGTACCAGTTTTATTATAGATAAGGCTGAACCGATCATCGTCGGCAGCCAGCCCAAAGACCACGAACAAATCGTTCATCACCCCCTGCGCTTGTAACATCGCAATCCACGCGGTTGTGCGCACCAGCAACGATGTCCAGAAGGGTAGTAAGACGAGGATCAGCAAAAGGTTCGAACTGCGCACAGACAAAGTCGATAATAGATAAGCAATGGGATAGCCTAAGAACAGGCAGGCCAGTGTCACGATCAACGAAATCTCTAACGTGCGCCAGAACAGTTTGACGTGTATGCGGCGGTCTTCGTCGCGCTGCTGAAACTCTCCATCGTGGGAATAATTGTAATCAAGTGCCGCCGCCAAATAGGCAGGGCTGGCCGCTTTGGATGCAACTTTCATCGCCTGCCAATATTTAATGTCGGCCCATTTTTTATCGGCCTTGATCATCTTGGCCTTCACGGGTGCTTCTTGCGCGATAACCGCTTTTGCCAAAGTGACGCCAATCGCACGACGTTCGCTTTCGTCCAACAATGTCACGCCACTATCATCTTCGTCTTCCATGTTGCGGAAAACATCCGATAGGCGCTGTTCTTTGCCTTCATATTCAATCTTCCATTTGCCAGTTGCGCGGATCAATTTCTTGATCATAGAGGTGGCACCGGACACTTCGCGGTTGATACGAACGGCGGCTTTGGTCGGTATTGATCGATCAATAGTTAAGCCGACGACAATATCTGTCAGGGCGGCTTGCATCATTTCTTCGCTCGGCTCGCCTTGCCCATCCCAGTCGGCAACAAAGGTTGCGACGGTTGGCATTTGTTTGCGGAAGCTAGAATCGTAGACGCCTTGTGTTAGCAGTACGACGATTGGAATGATAAAAGAGGCAATGATAAAGGCAAGCAAAGGCGCCACCAAAAGAAACGCATTTCTACGCGAACGGAACATGGCTTGATCCAGCTTTTTCTTAAGCGGGGTGCCATCTGCGGTTACAATCGGGGCTGATGTATCGGTCATTTTGCCTGCAAAATTCTGTAAAAGGGATCAGAGGGGCGGGTGCCCCTCTGACTATTTAGTAGTATTATTTGGCCAACCACGCGTTGAAACGTTCGTTCAACTCGTCGCCATTATCAGCCCAAAACTCGAAATCGTTTACGATTGCGGTTGCCATGTTGTCAGCGCTTGTTGGCATCTGTGGACCCATAGCCAGATCTGGCTTAGTCGCATAGTTACCCACCAACGGTGCTGATGACTTGCGCGCTGGACCGTAAGAGATCCAAGATGCTTGTGCTGCCAACTGCTCTGTTGCAGTTGAGAACGCTAGGAAATCCATAGCTGCATCTTTGTTCTTCGCGCCTTTTGGAATGACCCAAAGATCGAAATCTAGGATTTGCGCATCCCAAACGATTTCAAATGGTTTGTCTTCTGATGCAACAGCATTGAAGATACGACCATTATAGGCTGTTGTCATAGCAACTTCGCCATCTGCCAACAATTGTGGTGGCTGTGCGCCTGCTTCCCACCAAACAACGTCACCTTTGATTGTGTCTAGTTTCGCAAATGCACGATCAACACCTTCTGGTGTTTCCAGAACGTCATAGATGTCAGCAGTTGCAACACCATCAGCGGCCAAAGCCATTTCTAGGTTAGCTTTTGCAGATTTGCGCAGACCGCGTTTGCCTGGGAAACCAGATGTGTCAAAGAAGTCAGCAATAGTTTTAGGCGCGTTGGCCATTTTAGTGCTGTCATAAGCGAAGACTGTTGACCAAACGATGTTTGCAACAGCGCAATCAAGGATCGTACCTGGGATGAAATCATCTGCAGCAGCAGTGCCGTCAGCACCAGCAGGCAGGATTGATGGGTCGATACGTTCCAGCAAACCTTGGTCACACCCAGCAACAGCGTCAGACATTTCAACGTCAACGATGTCCCAAGTTACGTTGCCAGCTTCAACCTGAGATTTAATCTCGGCCAGACCACCATTATAGTCTTCTGAGATAATCTTGGTGCCAGTTTTAGCAGCATATGGTTTGTGATAAGCCTCTACTTGCGACTTTGTATAAGCACCGCCCCATGACACAACGGTAATGTCGGCAGATGCTGTTGCAGCGATTGATGTCGCTGCTGCGGTTAGTAATAGTGCCTTAAGTTTCATAAACTCTCTCCATGTTATTCTACCCTTATTTTTTACCTATCAAGTAGCGGGCATGATTCTGATAGGTTTCTCGTTCGGGCAGACGCTTATGCGTCCAAGGCCCGACAATCTTCTGCCAGCCAAGACACTTTGGTCTTTTCGCCGGCTTTCAAATGTGTGTGGCCAGCTGAATTGGCGACCTTCACAACAAATTCTTCGTTGCCATGCACATTCATGCGACAGCGAATATGATCCCCTAGATATATCAACTCTAGCACTTCGGCCTCGGTTGTATTTTTGTTCTTCGGGCCACCTAACGTGACACGCTCTGGACGAATGGACAAAGTTGATCGCGATCCCTGCTCGCAATTCACGGCCAGTGCGGACACTTTTGATCCATTGTCCAACGTCACTTCAGCGACACCAGACTTGATGCCAGTCACCATGCCAGACAATTTATTATTCTCGCCGATAAACTGGGCAACGAATGAATTTTCTGGGCGTTCGTACAGATCATCTGGGCTGGACAATTGTTGAATGCGACCATCTTCGAACACTGCGACACGGTCAGACATTGTTAACGCTTCTGATTGATCGTGGGTCACATAGACCACTGTCACGCCCAGACGTTCATGCAGGTGCTTAATTTCGTATTGCATACGTTCGCGCAATTGCTTGTCCAAGGCGCCCAAAGGTTCGTCCATCAATACCAATTGTGGTTCAAACACTAGTGCGCGCGACAGCGCGATACGTTGCTGCTGACCACCTGATAATTGTGCGGGGCGTCGTCCAGCAAACTCGCCCATCTGGACCATGTCCAACGCACGCTTCACTTTTTCATCTCGTTCCGACTTGCCCATTTTGCGGACTTCCAGCGGGAAGGCCAAATTTTCGCCCACCGTCATGTGCGGGAACAAAGCATAGTTTTGAAAAACCATGCCAATGCCGCGCTTATGCGGTGGTATATTATTAATAGGCTGGCCACCAAGGCGGATATCGCCGTGCGTTGCCGTTTCAAACCCAGCCAGCATCATCAGGCAAGTTGTCTTGCCCGACCCAGATGGCCCAAGCATTGTCAGAAACTCGCCCTTTGCAATGTCTAGATTTAGGTCTTTCACGACCAGTGCGTTTCCATCGTAGCTTTTTTGAACACGATCGAAAACGACGAATCCTTCGTCAGTATTTGTGGCAGTCAACATCTTCTCCCTTGTGCGCAAATCCCAGTTTGCGCGGCAACAGGGAAGATAAGAGTACAAATCGAAAGGTAATGCAATGTTTCTTATCGGAAAATTTGATTGCACCAGCGTTTGACTGCCTATGCCATCAAAAAACCCAAACGATAACAGGTCTTAAGAACCTCTTGGATGAAGGACTGTTACTAACCCAAAGGTGGTAAAATGACTGATTCCCTTCATCCCACGCGCGATCTAGGGTGCCGCAGATTGAGTTTGATCAGACCCAAGAATCTGTGATTGGTAGCCTCCAACGACGCGATTTTGTACTTCGGCAAACTAGCTTTCATCTGCTTTGCCCGGTCTCGGCTGTTTGATAGCCCCACGCTGCCGCAGAAATGGGTGAACAACAGGATCCTTGGCACGCAAGAAATACTTCACAAATATCTCGGCATAATTTCGGTAAACATAATTACGATTACTTTTCAGAAATCTGTCGCGGCGTTGGGCATAAAAAGCTGGCAACTGGTACCACGGCAATTGCGGATGAGCATGGTGAACCGAATGGTAATTGTTGTTCAGAAATAGAAACGCCAACAGACCTTTGTCTTCGATAATAACGGTGCGGGCTTGAACGGTTTCCTCTGCGCGATGTTCCAGAAAAGTACGGATTTTCAGAATAGATAAACCCGCATATGCAGCGATCATATACTGCCAGATTGCTAGGTTTGAGAATGTCAGCGACCACGCAATGACAATACCCACGCCTAGAATGTGCAGAACATAAGCACGGGCAACTGCACGATCGCCTTGCAATACTAAACGCAAGTCTCCCAACCAAAACGTCACCGTTCCAAGAGCAGGGCCAATCAGAATTCGCCCCATCAATGTTCTGTTAAACTGCATCAACATCTTGGTTCCAACGCGGCACCCCTCCCAACGTTCACCGCACAGAAAGTTGCTCTCTGGATCATCATAAGGGTCGGTCAGGTTGGGGTCATAGTGATGTTCAAGATGTGTGTCGCGAAACCGCTGGTACGGGACGAACAATCCAATCGCAGGAAACACAGTTAACTCATTCAGCCACTGCCGCGAAAACGGGTGCCCGTGCAAAACCTCGTGTTGTAGCGACGAATGAAGGGCGATGACCAAAGCCAACAGAGTTATCGCGCCAAATTGGCTGACATCAGGCAGCAAAACCGTCGCCACCACATACAGCGAATAACACAAAAGCAACACCGCAAGGGTCGGCCATTCAGTCTGCGTCGTGTGTGCCTGTCTGTTATTCTGCATCATAGCATTTCTAAAGTTACCCACCTAACATATCAAAATCAGATAGTTTTGCAGAGACGGTGCATCCACGCGTATCCATGATAATTCACAGTGCTTTCACGATTTTATTGTGAATTAACAACAAATATGTAATCTAACCCGCATGGATAAACGCCAACTCTCTGAAATTTTTCAAACGCGACTGCGCAGTTTGGTGAACGATAAACATCAAAATACCGCTCAGTTTCTTGCAGCGACTGGCATTGACCGCTCTGCGCTCAGCCAATTTCTGGACCCTGCGCATGTTCGACTGCCGCGCGCGGAAACTCTGCGAAATATCGCCACTGCTTGCGGAGTTTCGGTCGATTGGTTGTTGGGGTTAGAGAATGCGCCAGAAGGTCGGCAATCCTTATCTTCCAGAGTACAGATCGAACATATGGCGGGCGCAACCAGAACCCCGTTGGAACAATGGCGCGCCGAGGTAGAGGGGCAAAAAATCCGTTACGTCCCATCGTTGCTGCCCGACATGCTCAATCTGGCTTTTCACAATTCAGATGCGGTGGGCGAAACCGAAATTCGGGGATCAACCTTTGAAAACATCCTTGGTGGCGCCATGCCCGAGGATCTGGATTTCGAAATTTGCATGCCGATCCAAACCTTGCACAATCTTGCGGAACAAAGCGGATATTGGAAAGGCGCTTCGCCTGAACTGTGTCGCCGTCAATTGAACCACATGGCGCAAGTCTGTGATGAAATGTACCCGACCCTGCGCCTGCATGTTTATGACGGCAACCAGTCATATGCGTCGTCCTTCACCGTTTTTGGAAAAACACGCGTCGCAATCTATGTGGGCGAGGCCTATCTCGTCCTGACGGCCAAAGACGAAATTCAGGCTTTCGTTCGTAAATTTGACGGGTTAGTGCGCAAATCACTATTCAGCCCAGATCGCGTTGGGGCACATCTAAGGGCGATGGCAAAATCCACCGCATGATACCAAGCAGACCCCCTATGGTGACCCTGGGTGGATTCGAACCACCAACCTGCCCCTTAGGAGGGGGCAGGTACATATGTTAAAACTCTGATTGTAAACAATAAAAATAAGAAAATTTGAAAAGTGTGTAAGAAAGTGTGTAAGTTTTCGATAAAGAGAGAGCCTCTATTAGGCGCGTATAGAGCCTTAACGTTCATTTGGGGCGCAACTTAGCTGAGATCCAAATGCCCCGATGCCGCTATGCTGACAAAGCTGCCGTAGTCCGGATCAATTTGAATGCCCGCAAGGACAGCGAACATTCTGAAGATAAGCCCGACACTCACCGACTA
>CALDZS010000015.1 GCA_937944065.1 uncultured Amylibacter sp.
ATTCGTAAAGAGTTTGCATTGTCTATCGGTGAAAACTCTGTTCACGGATCTGATGCGCCAGAAACAGCTGCAGAAGAAATCGCATTCTTCTTCTCTGGCCTAGAATTGGTTGGCTAAACCAAACGAGTTTTGTTGATTAGAAAGGGTCGCCCAGTTGGGTGGCCCTTTTACGTTCTAAGGAACTGTACAAAGCTTTCAGCGATTTGTGGGGCGCAGAGTGCGACGCCAAGAATGGCCAATATCAAAACTGAAAATGAAACACGTCTTGCTCGACGAGACGAGCTGTCTGTTGTGTTGTCCAGGCCTGATATCGTCGAAGATTTAAAATCTACCACTGCCATTGTTATTCCCCCGTTATTTTTTTAATCGATAATGACCAGCTATTTGACCTTTTCAAGGCGAATTCTGGTCTGCAAAAAGGTTTTGGATTTATTGAGTCTTTCTTGCCACGCGGCTTAATCTGCATAACCCAGCGCTAAAGCTTTGAAACCACGCCAAGCGCATCAAGCGCTTTTTCAAAATCGGATTGCTGCGTATCTTGCGGTTTTACACGCGCCTTGATGTTGGCAAACCTGATCTTCAACGCTTCCTTTTCGTCACCTTGGCAATCGTTCCAAGGACGTCCCTGCAATCCCATAACCAGTGCATAATAGGCAATAAAATGCGGGCGACTGCCAGATTTTAGCAATTTCAAATAGGCTTCGTCTGGCCCAAGATCGCGGATTTCATTTGCCGTGTGAATACCAGCATTCGCATAAACTGCATCTGATGCAGGACCCAAGTTACGAATGCTGGAGGGTTTATCGCTCATCTGGTGATAAAGTCTTTCAGCGCAGATGGATACAGTTTGTGTTCTTGCTCGATTACACGCGCAGCCAGTGTTTCGGCTGTATCCCCATCTAATATCGGTACTTCCGTCTGGCCGATCACCGAACCTGCGTCCAGCTCTGCTGTCACAATGTGAACTGAACAACCTGCAACGGTGTCGCCAGCATCAAGCGCGCGTTGATGCGTATCCAAACCTTTGTATTTGGGTAATAACGCAGGGTGAATATTTAGCATTTTGCCAGACCAGTTATCTACAAACTTTGGTGTAAGGATGCGCATAAACCCGGCCAAACAAATAATATCGGGTTCATAGCTGCAAAGCACATCGTGCATCTTGGCATCGAAGGCCGCGCGATCGCCTTTATATTCGCGATGATCCACAACCTCTGTTGCTACACCCAATGCCTTGGCTTTTTGCAAACCCGTTGCATCTGGATTGTTTGACAATACTACGACTGGATTGGCGTCAAAATCCGCCGCGCGCATCGCCTTGACCAACGATACCATGTTCGAGCCGCTTCCTGAAATCAGTATAGCAACCCGTTGGGTCATAGCGCACCTGAATAGGAAACACCGTCTCCTTTGATCACTGTTCCCATCTGTACGGGGGCGATACCCTCGCTGCGCAGCGCTGTTTCAATTGCGTCAACATTCTCTGCCGAGGCAATGGCAATCATACCAATACCGCAGTTAAAGGTTTTTAACGCTTCATCTTGGGCAAGGCCTGCTTGTCCAATCAACCAATCAAAGATTGGCAACCGTGACCAGCTGGCCAAATCGATCTGCGCCCCAAGACCTTCAGGCAAGGCACGGGGTAAGTTTTCAGTTAAACCGCCGCCGGTAATATGCGCGAGCGCCTTTAGATGCCCAGTGTTAAGGGCTGCGACAGTTGGCTTGATATAGATTTTTGTTGGCTCCAAAAGATGTTTGGCCAGTGGTCCATCGCCAAACGGACAATCATCATTCCAATCAAGGCCTGAATTTTCCACAATTTTGCGCACCAGTGAATATCCGTTGGAATGAACGCCAGAGGAGGGTAGGCCGATTAACACATCACCCTTTGCGACATCACGGGGAAGGGTCGCACCGCGTTCCATTGCACCCACAGCAAAGCCAGCAAGGTCAAAATCGTCGCCTTCGTACATGCCGGGCATTTCTGCCGTTTCACCACCAACCAAAGCAGTGTTCGCCTGACGGCACCCCTCTGCGATTCCATTAATCACGTCTGTGGCGCGATCAATGTCCAGCTTGCCCGTGGCGAAATAATCCAAGAAAAACAATGGAACAGCACCTTGACAGATCAGGTCGTTGACACACATTGCGACTAAATCGATACCCACTGTATCCAAATGCCCTGTATCAATCGCAATACGCAACTTGGTCCCAACGCCGTCGGTGGCAGAAACAAGTACGGGGTCATTGAAACCAGCTGCTTTCAAATCGAACATGGCGCCAAAGCCGCCCAAACCGTCCATCACACCAGCACGTTTCGTGGATTTGGCGGCGGGTTTGATCCGTTCTACCAATGCGTTTCCTGCATCGATATCAACGCCTGCATCTGCGTATGTAAGACCGTTTTTCTGTGTCATGATCTGCCCTTAAACTGTGTCACGCACTCTTTATGCGATCTTGTTGCCAAAGAAAACAGCTTGTTGCTTGACCGAACTCATTTGGATGCGTATTTGGTGGCTCAGGCGGGCCTGTAGCTCAGTTGGTTAGAGCAGAGCGCTCATAACGCTTTGGTCGTAGGTTCGAGTCCTACCGGGCCTACCATCTATCCCATCAGTTTAGCGGGGCAGGTATATCGTTGCCTTCAAGCCGCCCAAATCGGTGCTGTGGTCCAGCGCCAAACGTCCTCCGTGGTTGCGTGCAATATCTGTGGCGATGGCAAGCCCCAAGCCCGTCCCGACTGATTTGTTCTGGTTGCGCGCAGCATCCAGCCGTTCAAACGGGCGGATCGCCGTGTCACGCTGGTCTTTGGGAATCCCGGGGCCATTATCCTCGACAGTAAGGGCGACTTGATCCGCTTCGTCGCGAACGCTCAGGCGTACATGATCGCCATACCGTGCTGCGTTTGATAACAGATTGTCCAACGCACGCGTGACAGCCAAACGTTTGCAATT
>CALDZS010000016.1 GCA_937944065.1 uncultured Amylibacter sp.
ACCCCAGCACAGACCTTCGTACTGCTGGAACATCGGTGTGTGGGTTTGGTCGTAATCGGCGCGGTACACGCGACCCGGTGCAATCACGCGGCACGGCGCGCCATGTTTTTCCATGTAACGGATTTGCACAGGGCTGGTGTGTGTGCGCAAAACATGCGGCGGACGGTCGTCGTTTTCGTCGCGGTGCATATAGAATGTATCATGTTCTTGGCGCGCTGGATGTTCTGGCGCGATGTTCAGCGCGTCGAAATTATAGTAATCGTTTTCGATCTGCGGGCCTTCGGCCACGGCAAAGCCAAGCGCGGAAAAGATCGCGACAATCTCTTCGGTGACCTGGCTGATCGGATGGATGCTACCTTGGCGGCGCGGACGGCCCGCCATGGACACGTCGAGCCATTCGGTTTGTAGACGTGCGTCGAGGGCGGCATCGCCAAGGGCGGATTTCTTGGCCATTAACGCGCTGTTAATCTCGTCTTTTAGGGCGTTGAGCGCAGGGCCCGCCGTTTGGCGTTCCTCTGGCGTCATTTTACCCAGCTCGCGCATCTGCAAAGACACTTCGCCCTTTTTGCCAACTGCCGCGACACGCACGTTTTCCAACGTTGCCTCGTCACCTGCATTTGCAATCTCGCCTAGATATTTAGCCTTGAGCGCGTCCAAATCTTGCATCGTGATAACCCTTTGAAATCTTGAATTTGGATTATCACAGGAGGCGTGGATTGCAAGTGTGGGCGTTAAGGCTGTGTTAATCTAAATTTGTTCCTATTTAGCATCTTTGACTGAAAGGAGGTGCATTATGCAATTTACGGCGAACCCCACGGGCGGCGTTCTAACAGGAACATTCAACCGCGATATTTTCACGCTAGGTTCCGATGGCGATATCGTCGAGTTGAACCGTGACGGGAAAACCGACACAGTTTTGAATTTTGATCTGGGCAGCGACAAGATTGACCTGAGCAAATTCAATGTGACGTGGGACGAGGTGGAGACCAAACATATCAGCGGAAATGAGTTTGTTTTTACCATTCGCGGTGAACGCACAAAGGTGACCCTGACCGAACCTGATGCAGGCCAGTCCTATGATTTTGCTACATTGGATGCAGACGATTTCATTTTCAACGAAGGGGCCACCGCGCCACAAAAAAACATATTACTGGACCCTGCTGGTGCCAGCCGCATTTTGGGGACAGATCAGCCCGACAATTTCATAGTCCAGCAGGATAATACGCGAGACGTGATCGTTGATTTTGATCCACAGAAAGACCTGATTGATCTGTCGGCGTTTGGTACCTTGTTTGACGAGTTGAGTTTTACCGACAAAAAGGCAGGTAAAGTTGTGATCAATCTGGGATCCGAAGGATTGGTCATCCGCGATATTTCGCGCGAGATGACGTCGACAGATTTCACCGAAGATATGTTCATATTCTAACTATGGCCAAGAAAAAGCCCCGCCGCATTACTGCGACAGGGCTTTCAAATTCATATGCGGTGGATGGGTTTACATCGCCGCTTTTGCTTGGGCGACAATTGCACCGAACGCGTCTGGTTCGTGTACAGCCAGATCGGCCAGAACCTTGCGGTCCACTTCGATGCCAGCTTTCATCATTGCGTTGATGAATGTGCTATATGTCAATGTATCGTCATTTGCGCGCACAGCAGCGTTGATCCGTTGGATCCACAAAGCGCGGAAGTTGCGCTTGCGATTCTTACGGTCGCGTGTTGCGTATTGGTTCGCTTTATCAACAGCCTGTGTTGCGGTACGGAAGTTCGTACTGCGAGCGCCGTAATAGCCTTTGGCGGCTTTGATAACTTTTTTATGACGTGCGTGGGTAACTTTACCCGAGGTAACTCGTGCCATGGTTCAGATCCTTTTCTAGCGCGCGTAGGGCATGTATTTTTTCACGATATTCGCATCTTGCACAGACAACAGTGTTGTACCGCGTGCATTGCGAATGAACTTACGTGAACGTTTAATCATACCGTGACGCTTGCCAGCTTGGCCTGCTTTCACGCGACCAGAGGCCGTCATTTTAAAGCGCTTTTTCGCGCCTGATTTGGTCTTCATTTTGGGCATTTCCATCTCCGTCTTTTTGGGTTGGTATATGTTCGCCACGGCATACCCTTTGGCCGGACCAACGCTAAGATCGCTCGTATATAAGCGAGTCTAGGGAATTGCAAGCATTTGAACGCGTGAATTCAATTAATTCACGATACGTCCCAAGATGCGGAAAAAGGCATCAGGCAAGTCTTGGCCCACCAGTGTTTTTTCTGAAAGCAGCCAAGAATAATAGATCAATGTACTAGCGATAACGCAGATCACGACCCCGCCCATGGGTGAACGTTGATCCACCATGGCGGAAATAATTCCTAATATTCCTAATAGGCCGACAAAAAAGCCGCCCAGCAAATAATAATCGTACGGCATTGTTACTCCAAAAACTAAACTTGGATGAACTGTATTTTAATCCAGTTCACCTTCGTAAATCAATTTTTCATCCGTCGGGGCAACCCTTAAGATGTTTGTAGAACCAGGGGTGTTAAATGGAATCCCTGCCATAACTACAATTTTATCTTCATTTGTGGCAAAATCATGGCTTCTCGCCGCTCGGGCTGCACTTACAACCGCCAGTTTAAATCGGCCTACTTCGCCCGTTAAAACACAGTGCAGTCCCCAGACCAAGCACAACTTGCGGGCGGTGCCAACAAGAGGCGTCAGCATGATAATTGGCACAACCGGCTTCTCTCTGGCGGCCCAAATCGCTGTTCTACCCGAATGAGAGAAGCAACATATGGCTTTTATGTCGGTA
>CALDZS010000017.1 GCA_937944065.1 uncultured Amylibacter sp.
ATAGACATCAAAGGACTGTTATCATGAAAATAGGTCAAAACATGCCGAATATTGTTCTGCCACGAGACGGTGGAGAAATGTTTGATTTGGACAGTCTGCGTGGGCAAAACGTTGTATTGTTCTTCTATCCTCGTGACAACACACCTGGATGCACCAAAGAAAGCATCGCTTTTTCCGAAAGCTTGGCAGAGTTTTTCGACCTTAATGCAGCTGTATTAGGTGTATCAAAGGATGACGTGAAATCGCATGATAAATTTGTATCCAAACAAAACCTTACCATTCCACTTTTGTCAGATGCTGACACCGATCTGTGCGAACAAATGGGCGTATGGAAAGAAAAATCTATGTACGGCAAAACTTATATGGGCATCGAACGGTCAACGTTTTTGTTCAACGTCGAAGGCGCGCTGGTCCAAGAGTGGCGAAATGTAAAAGTACCAGGTCATGTGGACGCAGTCCTGGCCGCAGTCAAAGATATGTAATCCAATGACACCGACACTGACCGACCTTGCGGTAGACGTATTAACCACCGCCGATGGCCGCGGCAAGACTGCGAAGTCTTTGGCCGCCGCAAAAACTTGGTTCGATAGTGTGGCCGCAGGCAACCCGCTGCCCATTGGCACTGCCTCCCCCCCCGACGCGCCCTCTCGGCCTGACCGGCCAGAGTTGTTGGCACCACGCGAAATGCCACGCAGGCGCACAGGAAACGAAAAGGGTCGTATAGCACTTTTGCATGCCATTGCGCACATAGAATTGAACGCCGTTGATTTGCATTGGGATATAATTCCACGCTTTGCACACATAGATATGCCATCAGGATACTGGGATGATTGGGTCAAAGCTGCCGCAGAAGAAAGTAAGCATTTCAACCAGCTATGTGACCGGCTCGAGGCGATGGGATCACACTATGGTGCCCTTCCCGCCCACGAAGGTATGTGGCGGGCAGCGGATCAAACCAAAAATGACTTCATGGGCCGTTTGGCCATTGTTCCCATGGTTCTAGAGGCACGCGGCCTAGATGTGACACCCGGCATGATTGAGATGTTTACCAAGATCGGCGACACCGAAACTGTTGCGACACTCGAAATCATCTATGCCGAGGAAGTCGGTCATGTTGCGTATGGATCTAAATGGTTCCATTTTCTGTGTGGTCGCCACGACAAGGATCCAAAAACCGAGTTCCACACCTTGGTCGGGACATATTTCGACGGTGGATTGAAACCACCTTTTAATGACGAAAAGCGTGCCGAGGCTGGCATTCCATTGGACTTCTATTGGCCGATTGCAGTGACATAGGCGCACGACACGGATAAACACGCGCTTAAATGGCAATATCCCGCTCATTTTCAATCGGTTAACGTGTTTACGCTAATTTTTAGAAAAACTATTTGCGTGGTCGTGTGTGATCTCGTACACCCAAAGCGGGAGTGCTCGGTCGCGTGTAAGATCACGGCCTCAAACGAAAAGCTGGGGACAAATGATGCGTAAATTTAACGCCATAAACAACCTGTTGGGAAAATACATTCCCGAACAACGCATCTATTTGCGGTCGGAAAATTCGACGCGCTACATGCGATTCTCGCCTTTGGCACAGACCACTTTAGGTGTCGTCATCGCCTCGACAATTTGTTGGACCGTCATCGCGTCTTCGGCATTGTTGGTGGACAAGTTAACCTCTGGATCTGCGCGCAATAAGTCAGCTGTTGTTCAGATTGCTTATCAGGATCGACTGAGTCAAATTTCTGGCGAACGTGATCAACGCGCCTTAGAAGCGCAGACCGCTCAGAAACGATTCTACGTAGCTTTGAAGCAAATTTCTATTCAGCAATCTGACTTGCTAGAAGCAGAAGAAGAGCGTCGCGAACTGGCCACTGGCATCGAAATTATGCAGCGAAAGCTGCAAAATGCCGTGAAAGAACGCGATGTTGCTCAAAAACGCTCGGATGCGTTGTTGGACGAATTGCAAACCGTTTCAGGCAGCTTAAACACCCGCCTATCAGATGCATCAGATGTCGAAAGCACGTTGTCCGTCATCACCGAAGCATTGGGATCTACCACGACAGAACGTGATCAAATCATCTCCGACACTCAAGAAATGAAAGAACGCGTCGCAAATCTGGAATTCGACGCGCGCCTTCTGCAAGAGCGTAGTGACCAAATTTTTGCCAGCTTAGAAGACGCTGTCGAAGTTTCCTTGGCACCGTTGGAAAGAAACTTAAACCGTTCTGGCATCAGTGTTGACGGCCTGCTTCGCGAAGTGCGCCGCGGCTACTCTGGCACCGGTGGTCCGATGACACCTCTGGTTGTATCTTCGAAAAGTATCTTCGAAGATAAAATCTCTCGTCGTGCGTCTGGATTGCTTCAAGATTTGGATCGCGTGAACTTGATGAAACTGGCCGCTCGCAAGGTTCCTTTGGGACACCCTGTTGCAGGCAGCTATCGTTACACCAGCGGTTTCGGCTATCGCCGGGATCCAAACCATGGTGGTCGCAGATTACACAAGGGTCGCGATATGGCTGGGCCAAAAGGCACACCCATTGTCGCAACTGGCGACGGTGTCATCAGCTTTGCTGGACGTCAAAGCGGATATGGTAAACTTGTTAAAATCCGCCACAGCCAAGGCTTCGAAACCTATTATGCACATTTAAATCGTATCAGAGTTAAAACAGGTCAGCGCGTTAACAGAGGCCAACGAATTGGTGACATGGGAACGACTGGAAAAAGCACTGGTGTACATCTACACTATGAAATCCGGGTTGGTGGCAAAGCCGTTAATCCCGCAAAATACATGAGGTCAGTCAACTAATGTTTTCAAAAAGCAAAATAACCCCCCCTGCTAAAGATGCCAAAACCGCATCTGATACCCGCGGAAAGCCAAGCCCGACGCCACCAACCACACCGTCGTCAACGGCAGCCCCCACACCAGTTTCGCCTAAGGCAAAACCACCTGCGTCGACATTGTCGGCAGATTTGGCAATCAAGGGTAACCTGAAAACCGCTGGTGACATTCAAATTCAAGGCACCGTCGATGGCGACATCCGCGCGCATCTTTTGACAATCGGCGAAGGTGCCACCGTCAAGGGCGAAGTAATCGCCGACGATTTGGTCATCAATGGCCGTATCATCGGTCGCGTGCGCGGCCTAAAAGTACGACTAACGTCTACTGCCGACGTGAAGGGCGACATCATTCACAAGACAATCGCAATCGAAAGCGGTGCCCATTTTGAAGGGTCAGTGACACGCCAAGACGATCCACTGAACGCTGATGTTGCAAAAACAGCAGTACCTCAAAAGACCAAATCGCTTACCGAGAAAAGCTAATCTCAACAATAGTCACTGAAAGGGCCTGCCATTAAATTGGCGGGCCTTTTTTATGAGGTTAATGCGCGGCGGTACAGGTGCCATGTTGCATGCCCAAATAATGGTAACATTATCAACAGTCCCAAAAACCCTGTCACCATTCCCAGTGCAACACCTATCGTTATTATAAGGGCCCATAGCAGCATGGTGCTGAAATTTTGCACCACCGTACGAACACTTATGATCATCGCCGTGATGAAATCAATCTCGCGATCCAGCAGTAACGGCAGGCTGACTGTAGTTACCGCAAAGACAACAAAGGCAAAGACTGCACCCACGCTGGTTTCCAATAACAACATCATCGCCCCTTGGCGTGTGGTTATCATTTCAAGCCCACTAGGCGGGTTGGAAAAACTAGAAATCCCCATCACTAGGGCGAAAACGGCGTGGGCCAAAAACAGCCAAAACAGAAACCAAACCATGATCAGCACACCCACATAGGGGACCTGACGATTACGCTCTGCCAACACCACGCCCAGAATTTGACGCCAATTCAACACGTCATTTGTTTCTAACTTTCGAGACACTTCGTACAGACCAACGGCCGCGAACGGCGCGATCAATGGAAAACCCGCAACGAACGGAATGCCCCACCATGCTGCGCCTGTTCCCTGGAAGATAAGAAACAGTATCCACCCGCCGATTACATAGGTTAAGCTGAAGAAAATGCCGAATAAAGGCGCGCGCCTGAAATCAGACCAACCAAACCGAAGGGCCGCCCAAAGGTCGCTGGGACTGAGCCTGCTAATTTCTGGTATTGGTGACGCCTTAGCCGTGTCTTGCATCTTTATCTTCCTTCTCTGGCAACAGCTTAGCGCGGGTCACAAGAATTTAGAAAGAAAAATTTAGA
>CALDZS010000018.1 GCA_937944065.1 uncultured Amylibacter sp.
GTTTGGAATGTTGACCCATAAGCACCCGCTCACCACATCGCTAGGCGCAGACCTGCGTGCCCTGCGACGGGCGCGTGGATACACCCTATCAGCGATGGCCGATGCCATGGGGCGCTCTGTCGGCTGGATGAGCCAGGTTGAGCGCGACATCTCCAGCCCAACAATAGACGAGCTGCGCAAGATTGCGCATTTGTTCAGCGTTCCAGTTTCGATGTTTTTCGGCCAAGCAGCATCAAAAGCAATCGAAGACGGTTATGTCGTGCGAAAAGCGACGCGGCGGCAAATCGGATACGGACAAGAAGGTTTGTCCGAAGAGCTGCTATCCCCCGACCTGACCGATGATTTTGAAATGATCCGATCCACATTCGCACCCGGTGCTAAATTGGAGGAATGGACCAAACGCGGCACGCAAGAGGTCGGTTACGTGATCGAAGGACGTTTACGCGTCTATATAAAGGATCAGTGTTACGATCTGGAAACTGGCGACAGTTTTCGCATACGTGGCGAACGATACAAATGGGCGAACCCCCATGATCTGCGGGCCGTTGTGGTCTGGGTCATTGCCCCTCCAGTGTATTAGGGTCGAAGAATGACAGACATAGTCAAAGGCAGTTGTGAATGCGGTGGCGTTACATTCGAGCTTGTCGGCCCACTGCGCCCATCGATTGCTTGCCACTGTACACAGTGTCGAAAAACCAGCGGGCACTATTGGTCAGCAACCCAAGTGCCCAACGATCGATTTAAATTGACAAACGATGCCACCTTGAAATGGTTTCGGTCTTCGGACTCAGCGCAACGGGGATTTTGCACGGGGTGTGGCGCTAGTCTGTTTTGGCAAAAAGATGGCGAGGCGGCGACCAGTGTTGGATCAGGTACACTTGATGGGATCACGGGAATTTCAACGCAAAAACATATCTTTATTGCGGATAAAGGCGATTACTATGATATTGATGGTGACATGAATTCAACCAGCAATAAAGGTAATCCATCATGAGTGATTTTCCGACCGCAAACTCCGAAACAGCAACAACATATCACGGATCATGCGAGTGTGGTTCGGTTCAGTTTACGGCCCAAGGCCCTTTAAGAAATGTTAATACCTGCCATTGCACACAGTGCCGCAAATCTTCAGGTCATTTCGGTGCATTCATTCGCATAGAGACAGAAAAGCTTGACGTCAAACCAAGCGACGATCTGACATGGTTTTCATCCACCGACCGAGCAAAAAAAGCATTCTGCAAACAATGTGGATCTAG
Organism: uncultured Amylibacter sp.; assembly: GCA_937944065.1. GTDB lineage: Bacteria > Pseudomonadota > Alphaproteobacteria > Rhodobacterales > Rhodobacteraceae > Amylibacter. The sequence continues at coordinate 1,257 of CALDZS010000018.1, forward strand.
CCTGTTTTGGGTTCTTGAGGGGCGCGATAACTGGTCAGTCATGGCGGGAGCCTTTGATGACGATATTCCAGTAACGCTAGAGGCACATCTTTTTACGTCTGAAAAACCAACTTACTACACACTAAAAGACGGTCTGCCACAGGCAGAGCATTTCGACATCCAAACATCACAACAACCCGACTAGGGATTCATCAAGGAAGCAATACATGTCTAATTTTCCAACCACGGCTCGCGTCGTTATTATTGGGGGTGGCGTCGTTGGCACATCTACCCTTTACCATCTTGCAAAGGCTGGCTGGAAAGACTGTGTTCTTTTGGAAAAGAACGAATTGACGGCGGGGTCGACATGGCACGCCGCTGGTAACTGTCCGAACTTCGCTGCCAGCTGGGGCATTATGAACATCCAACGTTACGGTTTGGAAATGTATCGCACGTTGGCCGACGATGTTGACTATCCAATGAACTACCACGTCACGGGATCGGTTCGCTTGGCGCATTCCAAAGAGCGTATGCAAGAGTTTGAACGGGTGGCGGGCATGGGTCGTTACCAGGGTTTGGAAATGGGCATTTGTACACCAGACGAATTGAAAGAAATGAACCCGTTCATGGAAACCCATGACCTAGAAGGTGGCCTTTGGGATCCGCTGGATGGTGACATTGATCCAGCACAACTGACCCAAGCACTGGCCAAAGGTGCCCGCGATGCGGGTGGTCAAATTGAACGGTTCTGCCCCGTCACTGGCGTTGATCGTGATGGCGACGAATGGATTGTGAAAACAGACAAAGGTGACATTCGATGTGAGAAGGTCGTGAACTGTGCCGGTTACTATGCACAGCGCGTGGGCGAGATGTTCAAACCCTTTGGTGGGCGCACCGTTCCTATGGTGGTGATGTCGCACCAATATTTCCTGACCGAACCCATTGCTGAACTAGAAGCTTGGACCAAGGAAAAAGGTCACAAGATGCCGATGATACGTGACGTCGACACGTCCTATTATTTACGCCAAGATAAAAACGGTCTGAACCTAGGCCCGTACGAGCGGAACTGTAAGGCGCATTGGGTGACACCCGACGATCCGATGCCTGATGATTTCAGTTTTCAACTGTATCCCGACGATCTGGACCGCCTGGAATGGTACATCGAAGACGCAATGGCGCGCGTGCCGATCTTGGGTACCGCAGGCGTTGGTCGCAACATCAATGGCCCGATCCCATATGCCCCTGACGGGTTGCCAATGATTGGTCCAATGCCAGGTGTAAAAAACGCCTATGAGGGGCATTCCTTTACCTTTGGCATCGCCCAAGGTGGCGGCGCGGGTAAAGTACTGTCCGAATGGATTATGCACGGTGAAACCGAAGACGACATGTGGGCAGCTGATCCACGTCGTTACACAGATTACGCAGATCACGATTACTGCTTGTCCAAAGCAATGGAAACCTATGGTCATGAGTATGCCATGCACTTTCCGCATCACGAATGGCCAGCTGGCCGCGATAAGAAACTGTCGCCAGTAGATGCAAAAGTCCGCGAGATGGGCGGTGTAATGGGCGCATATAACGGTTGGGAACGCGCCAATTGGTTTGCCAAAGATGGCGATGATACATCCCATGATGGAACCCAAACATGGGACCGTAATGGTCCGTGGGCTGCGCGTGTGAAGGAAGAGTGTGAAACCGTGCGCGACGCATGTGGTGTACTTGATTTGCCTGGCTTCTCTCGCTTTTGGATCACTGGCGAGGGTGCTGATGATTGGCTGCGCGGCTTCTGTACGGGCGGTATTCCCAAGGCAGGTCGCATGAACCTGATATATGTCTCTGACAAACGCGGTCGTATTCTGACAGAGATGTCTTGCATTCGTTTGGATGTGGATAATTTCATCCTTATCACCGCTGCCACCGCACAATGGCATGATGGCGAGCTGATCAAGGGATCAGTACCCGCAGGCGTGAAGGTTAATGAAACCACTACTCAGCGCGACACGTTGATCGTGGCAGGTCCCACGTCACGTGATGTCTTATCAGGGATCACCGACGCCGATCTATCCGCAGGTTGGTTAACTCATCAGCATGCCACAGTCGCAGGTCAGAAAGCGTTCTTGATCCGTGTTTCTTTTGCGGGCGAACTTGGCTGGGAAATTCACGCCGACAACGCCGACATGCCAGCCATCTATGATGCTGTACTAGACGCGGGTGCGAAGCCATTCGGAATGTATGCGTTGAACAGCATGCGCATCGAAAAAGGGTACCGTGCATGGAAAGGCGATTTATCTACGGATTACAGCCTGTTGGAAGGCGGACTTGAACGCTTTGTCAAACTGGACAAACCATTCGATTTCATCGGCAAAGCAGCAATCCAAGCCGAAAAACAGCAAGGACGAAAACGTGCTTTTGTCACCCTAGTTATCGACGCTGGCGATGCTGATGCACCCTATATGTCGACTATATGGAACGGCGACAAGGTCGTGGGTGAAACCACATCTGGTGCTTGGGGTTACCGCGTCAATGCGTCCATCGCTTTGGGTATGATAGAGGTCGATCTTGCCGCTGAAGGAACAGATGTCGAAGTCGAGATTTACGGCAAACGTTACAAAGCCACAGTTCAGGCCGACCAACCTTTGTGGGACCCACAAAACGAGCGCCTGCGCGCCTAATGAAACAAGATTGGCCAGATCAAGCGCCCGATTGGGCGGATACCCATACAGGGACACTCAAGGACGTGGGTTTAACCGCGCACCAAGCCTATGATCTGGCCTTTTCAACAATGCCAAAATGGGTCGATGTCGCAATGGCTGTACGCAACCGCATCGTACGCATATTTGGTTTGCAAACAGAGGGCGAAGATACGAACCGGCCCTTAATGACGTCTTTGCCAATTTTGCAAGATAATCCAAATGTTTACGAGGTGGGGTTAATAGATAAACATCTAACCTTTACGCTCAGAACCCAACGCAGCGGTGATTATATATCGCTGACCACCTCTATTTGGTACCAGCATTGGTTAGGCCGAGTTTACTTGGCTATCGTCTTGATCCCCCACAAAATAATCGTAAAACAAACTTTAAAGAGGTTGGCATGAGCATCACTATCCTAGACGGTGGAATGGGCCAAGAACTGATCAAACGATCAGGCAATGCAACGGGGCTTTGGGCGACACAGATATTGATCGACAATCCCCAGATCGTTCGCGACGTTCACGATGATTATTTCGCGGCTGGCGCACAGATGGCCACGACCAATACATATGCTGTTTTGCAAGATCGCCTAAAAGCGCATGGCATTGAAGATCAACTTGAACCGTTGCAACGCCGCGCCTGCCAAATGGCAATTGATGCCCGCAAGGTGCATGGGTCGGGAACAGTGGCAGGAAGCCTTGGTCCAATTGGTTTTTCATACCAGCCGGACTTGGCCCCCCCCAGCGAGCAAGCCGCCGAAGCCTATCATGAAATCTGTAAGATACAGGCTGAGTATGTGGATCATTTCATTGCCGAAACCATGGCATCCGT
>CALDZS010000019.1 GCA_937944065.1 uncultured Amylibacter sp.
CGAATGGATCGCGCAACAAGTGTTGTACCTGTTGGACGGTTGGCCCATCTGGGCATTACAAACGGCGCTGGCCGTGCTTGCCACAATCTTTACCTTGGTCATGTCCAACGTCGGTGCCACGGTTTTGCTGGTTCCATTGGCAGTCTCCATCGCCATAGCCGCGGGCGGTGATCCTGCCATATTCGCGCTGACCGTCGCCATTTCGACATCCAATTCTTTCCTGATCCCCACGCACCAAGTCAACGCGTTGATCATGGGTCCGGGCGGATACAAGGTCACAGATTTCATGCGCACAGGCGGCGTGATGACCGTCTTGTTCTTGGTGGTGTCGATGGTTGTTATGAATTTGGTGTTTTAGAGCGGTGAAAAATCGCCATCCCGATAGTTTTGGGTTGGCATTGGTACCAGAGGCGCGACTGTTAGCTTGGGTTAGTAAGTCTTGCGTTTCAATACAAGACGTCTGCAACGGGTGACAAAGCCGACATTTAAGTAATTTTTCATCTCGTTAATTCGATCATTAAGACGAACGGCTGAAAAATTCTAAGACTTTTGCCCCGTCAGATTTCAGTTTCAGCACTTTAAGTTGCAGTAGGCAGATTTAGTTTGTCGCCAACTATAACAAAGTGAAAGTGCAGAATATGTTTGATCTAACCGACCCCATATGGGAAACGATAACCAGATTTTCAATCAACATAATCGTAATGATAACGCTGATTTTTGGATTGTATTATCGCCGTTATCAAGATCGAGAGCTCGCCACCACGGCTTCTCTTTTCAACATCGTTGCATTCTCTGTGCTTGCCATACTGTCGTCGGTTCAGTTCAGTTTAGCCGCGGGTTTTGGATTATTCGCAATTCTTGCTCTGTTCAGTCTGCGGTCTGAAACTATCGGAAAAATCGAAATCTCTTACTTTTTCGCCAGTATAGGCATTGCGGTTATTTGCTCGGTGGCTGGAACCAGCCTCCCGACGGTTATCTTGATGTGCGTATTTGTCTTATTGGGAACGTGGATTATCGATCATCCCAAGATGCTGCAATCGTCACATTCCACCAAAATTACTCTGGATAGCATCGCAGGAACAGTTCTGTCCGATCCAGTCAAACTGTCCGAAGATCTCTCGAAGCTACTAGGCGTGAATGTGTTGAACTTTCAGATACTAGAGCTGAACTACGTCAACGATTTAGCCCGCTTGAACGTCTTCTATAACACTAGCCTGGAGGAAAAAAATGCTGATCAAATCTAATCAGAACTGGCTCGCGAAAGAATTCAGAGGCTGTAGTTTGGCTGAGTTAAACCAACGAGCCGAGATGTTAACAAGAATTGACAATAAATATATTCTACATGTAACCGAATTAGAGGAGTTGAAACCAATGTTAACTTCCAATTTCGACTTGCTTACGATTGGCGAAAACCAAACATTTTGCTACTCCACAAGGTACTATGACACGGATGAGAGAAGTGCATATTACGAACACCACCAAGGAAAGCGCAAAGGGTTCAAAGTAAGGGTTCGCAGGTATCTAGATGCTGGGCTATGTTATGTAGAACTTAAAATGAAGCAGAAGCGCGGCACGACAGTAAAGCTTCGTCGTGAATATGACTTTGATAATTATGGCTCTTTGGATCAGGCTGCGTTGCAATTTGTAAAAAACGAATATCAAAATCATTATGACAAGCCATTTGAATACAACGTCGGGCCGGTGATGGATGTTGTCTACCAACGGCTGACTCTTGTTTCAAAAGATGGACAAGCGCGCATGACGATTGATACAGATCTAGCCTTTAATAATGGAAAATTGCAGAAATACGCCCCTACGGGCTTTTTCATTGTTGAAACCAAATCAAATAACGGGCGCGGACTTGCTGATATGTGCTTGCGTAGGTTCAATCATCGGCCAATCAAAAGATGCTCGAAATATTGCATTGGAATGGCATCATTGTCAGAAGTGGCTCGCTTCAATCACTTCATGCCAGCTATGCACAAGCTTCGTATTTGGGACAGCATCGAAATGCCAACCGATAGGCAAGCGCTCGCGGCCTAGCAGCCTTTTACCATTTCAGACTTTAGTCCCTTTGTGTGTGTGTGATTATGTGTATCTTAAGGACTAATACATGGGATCCACATGAATTTATTAATTGGTCATTGGGCGAAGTTTTCTCTGCCAATAAAGTTTTTAACGGCGGGGAGTATAATTATGCTTCTTGCTATGCTGTTTGTGGGGAATTGGGTGTCACAGCGGATAGAAGACGCTGTTGTCCAGAACTCAGCAGCCACGGTGGCATTGTATATGGACAGCTTCATATCACCGCTGAGTGATGAATTGAAAGATGGCCAAGAGTTTTCTGAGATTGTGCAAAGTTCTCTCACTGACATCTTCAAGGAAACTGTTGTTGGGGACCGCGTCGTTTCGGTTAAAATCTGGGGGAAAGGTGGCCTTATAATTTATTCGTCTGATGAGGAAATTATTGGTCAAACTTTTTCACCTTCGGAAGAACTACAAGCAGCTTGGAAAGGGGTTGTTTCTGGATCATTTGAAAAATTGAATCATGAAGAAAGCGCCAACGAAGCCGAGTTGGGGTTCCCATTGCTAGAGGTGTATAGTCCTGTGATCGAGCCTTGGACAGGCAAAGTCATCGCGGTTGCAGAGTTCTACGAACGAGCAGATTTGTTAAGCAATGCATTACAGCGGGCGAAATGGACCAGTTGGCTGGTTGTCGGCGTTTCATTTCTCACCAGCGGAATATTATTGTTTGGGATTGTCAAAGCGGGTGGAGGCACAATCGAAAATCAGCGGCAACAATTGACTAAGCAACTTGAAGAAAGCAAAGAAATCGCACTTCAAAATGTAAGACTAAAACAACGCGTTGTTGACGCATCGGGTCGTGCAACGGCGCAGGCTGATAGGGCACTAAGACAGCTTGGCTCTGAACTTCATGATGGGCCGGCTCAGTACATTTCATTGGCGGCATTACGGTTGGATTCTATTCTAGCCCAATCAAAAAAGGGCAGCGGAGAGGCCAAAGATATTAAACATGCACTCAACACAGCCCTGTCCGAAATTCGTGCATTGTCGCGTGGGTTGGCCGTTCCAGATCTCGATAACCTCGATTTTCATAGTGTAATTGCACGGGCCATTGAAGATCATAACAGACATAATAATCTGAACTTGGAAGTGCCTGATGCGGCAAATGTGAAAGTCGAATTTGATTACACGTCCAAACTCTGTGTGTTTAGGTTTCTTCAAGAAGCTCTTTCAAACTCATTAAAACATGCGAGCAATGCGCTTGTTGAAGTGTCTTATACAATTAACAAAGATAAACTTACTGTGTCAGTTTCAGACAATGGACCTGGATTTGACCAAGACAAAGCTTTGAAAGTCCGGGATGA
>CALDZS010000020.1 GCA_937944065.1 uncultured Amylibacter sp.
TTCGCTTCAAGCGTCGCTTTAAGCGGTTCAAATCTGGCGAGTTGAAGGTCAAAAATATTCCAGTCCACCAACTGCGCACTTTGGTACATGATCATATCGCCCGGACCGAACAAGTATCAGAAATACTGGCCGCCGACGATTTTATCAATCTGACCTTCGAGGGTTTCTATACATCGGACACACCAACGCAATCGCAAGCAACGAGTCTAGCCAGAGATTTGGGATTGTTAAATAACGTTAGCGATAACAATTTGATGCATTTAGAGAAAGAAAAGCCAGCGCAAAAACGTAAAAGGTTATTAGAGATGATAGATAATCTGGACGAAGCTGATCTGGAATTATCCATTATTTTTATAGACTTACTAGAAAATTCTACAAGCTATGAGGATGATATAAACTAACATAGTTGACGTAGCGTCAAGATTCCTTAAGGTTGTATTAACAACACGTTAAATTTGAACCCTAACGGAAAACGATTCTACAAAGGGAAGCACCAAAGTGAAACTCATCAAATCAACAATAAAGAATTCATTCGTGGATATGTTTTTGCTGACTGAAGAGCATTACTATGTAGCCCTTGAAAATGCCGCTGATAAACTGTCACGGCCACCTGTTCTGGTTCTGACCGATGATGATGCGGTGAAAACCCATAAAAACCCGCGTGTTCGCGAGTATAACATCAAATAATCGCTTTTAATTAATCCCGATCTCTCCTATACGCCAAGGCTCACGCGGCACTGCACCCTTGGAGGCGCCGCAAAACTGAATCTTTAGGAGATTATATTATGGCTGGCAAAATCCCAGATCTAATAGTCACACCACGTACGGGGACAGGCAAGGGGGCCGCCCGTCAAGCACGTCGCGATCAACTTGTTCCAGGTGTCGTATATGGCGGTGGCGAAGACCCTCAACCCATCACAATGGAATTCAAAGTTCTTTTCAAAATGTTGAAAGCTGGCGGTTTCATGTCAACGCTTTTCAACTTGAAACTTGAAGGTTCTGATGATGTCCGCGCAGTTTGCCGCGGCGTTCAGCGTGATGTTGTTAAAGATCTTCCAACTCACATCGACTTTTTGCGCCTGAAGCGCGATAGCCGTATCAACATGAACATCCCTGTTCACTTCTTGAACTTAGAAGATTGTAAAGGTGTTCGCGCAGGCGGTACATTCAACACAATCCGCCCAGAGGTCGAATTGATGGTGACTGCGGGTAACATCCCTGATCACATCGAAGTTGACGTTCTGGACCTAGAAATCGGCGAAGGTGTCAACATTTCTGATGTGACATTGCCAGAAGGTTCTCGTCCGATCATCACCGACCGCGACTTTGTTCTTGCGAACATCTCGGCACCAGGTGGAGCAGAGGAAGAAGAAGAGGACGAAGCAGCAGCTGAGGCAGCCGCAGCAGAGGGTGGCGAAGACGCTCCAGCAGACGGCGATGAGCCAGCTGCAGAAGAGTAATCTTTCTTCATATAGAATTGGCAACGCCCGCAACTTTGCGGGCGTTTTCGTTTTTGTTAAAATAAAACTCGCGTGACACGGCCTACCCAAACAAATTTCCGGCATGGTTCCTATGGCTTTTGCCACCCATCAAACAGAAGCTGTGGGGACACAGTCGACCTTCGTGATTTTCACTACTTACCGCGTTTAAGACTTGAACGAAGATACTTTGAGGCTGACCGAAAGTGGCTTGCTCCTGCGGCTTCCGCCCATCGTCCAGGTGTCCACGCATTATTGGCTCCCCTCATCTTTCCACCATAAAGCTCTTCTTCAGAGCAATTATTTATGAAGTCAGTAAGTTTGCCGTAGTTTGTTCGCAACATTGCCACCGCCTTGGGCCAATCCAGATTAGATTGGCGTTTTCTCAAATCAGAATTATAGCGTTTGAGGTCGTTCCACTTGTAGCCTTCCGCAGGAAAGTAAACGACTTTGCCGGCAACGCCATCTGCGTACCATCCCAAGAACAGGTCGATCCAATGCGCGCGATGAGCAATAACATCTTTGATCGATGCTTCTTGCCCGCTTTTATCCAGTGCGGCATTCACATCAATTGTTTCCATGAGTTTTTCGAGTTTTCCAAACTCTTTGGACGTGATGTCCAGAAGTTCTGATTTGGTTTTCGCAGCCATGACCGTTACCTCCAGTCATTTGGGATTAAACACGAACCGACTTTGGCCTGTTTGAGTTAGATCAATCTAACACAAACAGGCATATCGGTGAGTGTGGGCTAAAAGCCGCCGATAATTAATAACCCATTCACCACCTAGCTTTCACCTTCATAGGTTTCCAAACGCGCTTCAAGCTCTGCAATCCGCTGCTGCAATGGCTGCACCGATTTCTGTATATCCGCCATCGTATACCGCTCAGTGATATATTTGGGGCAGTTCCAATCGAACGCTTCGAGTGTGATAACCATTGCGTGCGATTGAACCGCCTCGGTCACTTGATGCGACAACACTGCCACACGTGGATCGTCGATCGGCACCATCTGTGCCCTGCCCAGAATTTTCAGGCGCACACGGCGCGCATAATCGATGAAAAACATCGAGACGCGGTTTTCGGTCTGCAGGTTGCCCTGACTAACATATTGCCGATTACCCTGGTAATCTGCAAAGGCCAGCGTTTTTGTGTCCAATACATTCACAAACCCAGTATGCCCACCACGGTGTTGCACATACGGCCAACCGGTTTCCCCGACAGTTCCCAGATAAAAGCTGTCTCTGGTCGAGATAAACACGGTCTCGCTTTCCCCGAACTCGTGGTTGCGATCATAGGACAGGTTGTCCAACTTTTCGTAATGATCGCGCGACCCCAGTTTATCTTGCACACCGCGCACAGTTTCTGTGAATGCCAGTTCTACAAATTTATGTCCCATGGTTGTTCCTATCCCAAACCGAATACCCCTGACGCTATGGCTTGGACAGGCGACATGCAAACCGCAACTTGCGCGGGCATTTTCTATCTCGCAGGTTGAAACTTTCTATCATTTACTTTGATTTACTTAAAACTTGCGCCAATTCAGTTGAAATTCCATGGTCTGCAGCTAATCTGGTGACAATGAAAGGGCGGCCACAATGCTACGTCTTCTAAACCTCTTTACCCTGTTAACTTTGATCTACTTGGCCAACAACGGACCCGCTTTTGCCGAACGGTGGCAGTATATGACTAGAACTCAGTCAGCCATGTCCAATGATAAATCGATAGTTTCTTACAACCAGCATATCCAGCAATGGGTGATCGGATTTGCCATCCCTCAATCTGCGAAAATTGTTGATCCCACCATTTCTTTTACAAAGCCTGACGGGTCGTGGAAAACTTATGACGTGGATGTAGGTATAATCTCGACCCATTATTTCCCCGAACTAAAATACAGTATTTCGCGATTTCCAATCGATGTTGGAGTTCTTGAATTATTGATGGCGAGCAAAGATGTGATATATACCGTTTCGCAGGTTGAATACGTCGTTTCGTTGGATGGATCGCGCGCAGCCATTTCGAAATTGATTACCCAAGTCATGTACGACCAAGCGGTAAAAGACGACGAACAGCACACAATTGCACAGGCCAAATCAGACGCAATTCAGGCGCGACAACGCGCCATAACAGCAACCGCCAACTGCGATAAGCTGGCTGGCTACGAATGGGACAAAAACGGTGTTGGAACAGGCGTTTTATGGGAGAATTTAGACAGTGCCAACGCAGTGGCTGCTTGCCAAGATGCGATCGATCAAACAAGTTTGGACCCTGCGGCGCTGCCGCGTGTCGCCTATCAGTTAGGGCGTGCTTACGACCGTATGGGCGACACACGCGCGCTTGAGTATCTCAAAATATCCGCATTGAAGCACGGCTATGCCGCAGCGCTTTACCATCTTGCGCTGTTCTTTGAGGATGGACTTTACACTGCCAAAGACCAAGGTCAGGCAAATGCCGCCTTTCGCGCGGCCCACAGCGCAGGAAACATCCCGG
>CALDZS010000021.1 GCA_937944065.1 uncultured Amylibacter sp.
CCTGATCTTGCTCTGCATGAGTCATGCACATGAACAAGGGTAATGATAAACAGCGTTTATAGTATAGATTGGCATTAACGAAATCTGCGTTCAAGCCGTGGGGTGCCCAATAAGACATGCGGTGCAAAGGGCGGTAATGAACGGATGATCCAATACGGGCGGTCTGCAAATATTCAAACAATTGATCCCGGGAGATGGCGGCATCCTCGCGCACTTGGACGGCAAATAGATGCCATGAATGGGCATCATTTCCTTTGGCATCTTGTGGCAAGATCAGTGGCAGATCTGCCAGCGCAGTGCGATACCTGTCCACCAGTGTGGCACGTTGATCTTTAAACTTATCTAATTTTCGCAACTGCACCCGCCCCATAGCGGCACTAAAGTCGGTCATGTTATATTTGTATCCAGGTGCCACGATATCATATCGCCAAGACGCGTTGGTGTTCGAAAATCGGTCATACACATCGCGGTCGATACCGTGCAGACGCATCTTGCGCGCACGCGCGGCGATCTGTGGATTACGCGTCACCAACATCCCGCCTTCGCCCGTTGTCATCGTTTTGGTTGCGTAAAAACTGAACGCAGTGGCATCCGCTAAACAATTGCCGATCATCTGGCCACGATGCTGTGTCGGTAATGCGTGGGCGGCATCGTCAAGCAGTAACAATCCGTGTTGATCTGCAATGTCGCGCAATCGTGTCAGATCGGCGGGATAACCCGCGAAATGCACAGGTATAATAGCGCGCGTTTTGGGTGTGATCGCGGCCTGCACTGCGTCTGGAGAGATGCACAATGTGTCAGGGTCGACGTCGACCAAAACAACTTTGGCACCTAGATATCGGGCAACCTCTGCCGTGGCGGTGAAGGTGAGTGTGGGGGCAATCACCTCGTCGCCTTCGGTGATGCCCATCGCCTCTAACGCTAAGTGCAATGCAGATGTCGCAGAATTGACTGCGACGGCATGGACATCGCCACCAATTCTGTTCGCGAACTCTCTTTCGAATTTGGCAACATTAGGTCCCGTGGTCAGCCATCCGGATGTGATTGCGTCCGTCACTGCCTTTATCTCTGATGTGCCTATGGACGGACGAAAAAACGGAACTGCGTTCATGAAAGATAACCTAACTGTTGTAGATTGGGATGAATGATCTGTTCGATCTCGGCGCGGGTTGCGGGACTGGTTTGCGACCAGGCCGATTGTTTCCAGTGATGGATGCGATCTTTGTAAGTTTGTAATATCGATCCGCGGTCTGGCAGGTCAAATTTTTCGATCAAGGCGCGTAGCGGGGCGTTGGATTGCAGCAGGTCTTCGTATCGAATTTCAAAAACGCGATCTTTGGGTGCATCCAACAAATCGTGTGTCGCGGTGGCATAACTGGCCTGCCACTGCTTGGCGCAAATCTGATCCAGCGTTAGGCGCGCGCGATCTTCGTCAATTCCCGGATATCGCGGGCCCCATACACGCGCACTTTGTTTACGCAACAATTGGTTTTTTAATGCCCACCCCAGATACCGAACATTGTTGATCGGAAGCCCGCGCAATTTTTGCAGCAATCGGGGGAAGTCGGCGCTTGCGGTCCATTGCTTGTTCGCGCTGATCGCGACATCGCGCCCGTCGCGAACCAAATGAATAAAGCGGGCATTTGGGTAAACTGCCCGCACAAATGGCACCCGCATCGAATTGGATACGGTTTTTTCCAGCAAGACATTTCCTGGGCCTAACTGCGCAAGGCGCGACAACTGCTTGTGTATGAAATTTATATGAGCTTGTTGTAAAAGCGCTGGGTTAAGACAATCGTCACTGCAGTCCTCTTGGCCATACCGCCAGACATAGTTTACATCGTAAGGCACCGCGTCAATATCGACACTTGCTGCCAACGTATCGCGTAAAAACTTTGATCCAGAGCGCGCTGCGCTGATCAATATGACTGGGTCCGTAGCCAACAGTTGGGCCGTGTTCACAATGATGATGCCTCCGACAATCTAAACAATTTAATTACAAATTAACTAAAATCGAATGATGAATAAAAGGTTGACGCTCGTCAGTAATCTGTTCGCAACCAAGGATCAGTCCGATATGACTTCGCAGAATTTACCATCTAGAAACGACTTTGATCCGATCGCGGTGGCAGTCCAAATTTGGCAAGCAAAAGTGTGGTTGATCCTGTTCACGTGCACTTGCCTTGGGTTGACATTGCTGTATTTGGATCGCGTAAAAACCGCGCTGTATCAGTCCAGCGCCAGCGTCGCTTTTGTTCCCAGTACCGGGATGATGCAAACCGCCGACACCAGGCGAATTCGCGATCTTGGGGCAGCATTTTCCACCAACACAGAAATGGGAGTACTAACTTCGCGCGGCATGCTGCGCGAGTTGGTGATCAAGCTTGGCTTGCAGGACGATGTGGAATTGTTGCGTAATGAACCCGCGTCTTTGGATGCCGCAGTTGATGGGGTGCGTGACATGTTGGTGGTCAAGAATGTTCGGTTTTCATTTATCGTCTCGTTGACTGTAACCTCGGTCGATCCTGATAAATCCCAAAGGATTACCAACGCCTTGGTGGATCTTTATTTGACACGCCAGCTAAACGATCAAGTGAAGGCCGAGGCGAACAAAGTGGCGTTGCTCTCGACCCAATTGGTGCAGATCAAAACTGATTTGGATCAAGCGCGCGCAAATTTACAACAAAGCAAGCAAGATACAATTGCGGTGTCAGAACATGATGTCGACAAAGTATCTGCCAAGTTGGGTGATATTCGCGCGCGCAGACAGGATTTGGAACAAAGCTTGGTTGCCAGCACAGATAAAATGCAAATGTTTGCTGCGCTGAACGCAGAATCTGGGCCGCGCGCCCAAGGTCAGATGAGCGTTGTTAAGATATCCAACCGGTTAAATGCGTTGCGCCAATCAGAACAAAATCTGGAAGCAAAACATCATAAGCTACAAACTGAATTTCAAAGCACCCAAGATTTGCGCCTAGAGGTGAACGCGTTGGAACATCTATATCAAAGCTTTTTGCAGCGCGTGAAACACGCGACCGCAGAACAGGGTTTGCAACTGTCCAGCAGTCGCGTTTTATCTTATGCGGTGCAGGGCAAACCAACGGGCATGGCTGCACCGTTGATCCTATTGTTGGCTGGATTGGGTGCGCTTTTGATCGGAATTTACCTGAATTTGGTTTTGTATACGGCGAGAAACCGCCACCCGTCTTGAACCCCGCGTAAATCTGAAACTTTTTTTGCCGCTGAACGTACTGTGAAGCCGTTGTTTTCCTTACAGAACTTATTTTTGCTTTGCTATAACCTGGTGAGAATCTAGGCATTTTCCCCTTTGCCCCTTTTTTTGCGGGCCGTCTTCCCCTATCTTCTGTGTACGGGAGGTAGCGGTGCAATTTAGCTGGGCTGCCAAAAAATAAAACGCTTTGCGAAGGAGCAATTTAATGGGCAAAAGAGATGATTTGATCGCTGTGTATGCGGATGATTTGAAAAACAAATGCGGCATGTCACCAGACATGGATCTGTTGACAAAGGTAACTATCGGCTGCGGCCCTTCAATCTACAACAAAGACGCATCAACCGTCGCTGCGACCCAAGCATCAGAGCTTGAAACAGTAAAAGAAAACTTTCTGATGAAAAAGCTAGGTCTGGCGGACAGTGCGGCGTTGATGGATGCCATCAATCAAGCCATGGACACATATGGCCGTTCAGAGCGGAA
>CALDZS010000022.1 GCA_937944065.1 uncultured Amylibacter sp.
CGATGACCGTCTTCGAACATTTTAATATTGTAGACCAATTTTTCGCCCATTTCGATCCGTGCCTCTTGGGTGGCCGATCCCATATGGGGCAATAACATAACGTTATCTAGGTCCCGCAGGATGGGGTTTACACCGTGGCCGCGCTCCAGCACGTCCAAGCCTGCACCTGCCAAGCGGCCAGAGCGGAGCATTTCGGCTAGTACCGCCTCGTCAATCAACTCTCCACGGGCGGTGTTAATCAGATAGGCTGTAGGCTTTAGAAGGCCCAAAGCAGTCTTGTTCAAAATCTTGGCTGTGCTTTTGTTGTAAGGGCAGTTAACGGACAGGATATCGATATCCGTCAGCATCAATTTCAGACTGTCCCAATAGGTCGCCCCCAACTCGGCTGCCGTGACCTCGTGCACAGGTTTGCGATTGTGGTAATGGATTTCCATCCCAAACGCACGGGCGCGGCGGGCCAGTTCTGTGCCAACACGCCCCATCCCAAGAATACCCAGTTTTTTGCCCTGCACACGTGCACCCAAGAATTCTGACGGCGACCAACCAGCCCAGTCGCCCGAGGTCATAACGGCAGAGCCTTCTTTAAACCGACGCATAACGGTTAGGATAAGCGCAATCGCCATATCGGCCGTATCCGATGCAGGGCCGCCTGGCGTGTTGGATACCGCAATTCCGCGCTTTTTTGCGGCTTTGACGTCTATATGATCAAAGCCCGATCCGTAATTGGCGATCAGTTTTAACTGCGGCCCGGCTTGTGCCAACATTTTCGCGGTGATTTGATCGTTCAGCGATGGTACGATCACATCTGCAGTTTTCATGGCTTCGATCAAATCATCCTGACTGAACGGATGATCGTCCGTATTCAACGTTGCATCAAACAAGGTGGTCAAACGGTCTTCGACAGTTTCATGTAGTCGGCGCGTGACGATAAGCTTCACTGATTTGGTTGGCACACGTTGTCCCCTGATGTTGGAAAGTCTGTCATGGTTTTGCAGCAAAAGAAGTTTTCTGCGCAAGTAGAAACCTTATAGCATGTTCCTAGTTATTGTAAAAGATACCAAGCTTTGTCGCGCTGATACTACTAGAGATGCCAAAATTGTCTGGATTTCATATGATATCTCTGGCATTTATGGGAAAAATGACGTGCGCAAATGCACGCTGATCGAGCGGGATCGTGTTATGAATAAGTTGGGTTATCTGATGGCCATTGGCCTTTTGGGTGGATTTGCCAGTCAAACACTGGCTGCTGACCGAGGACCTGTGACCAACCTTCCCATGCCCAGATTCGTTTCAATGAAAACGTCCGAGGGTAATGTGCGCCGCGGTCCCAGCCTGACGCATCGCATCGATTGGGTGTTCAAACACGAAGATATGCCGTTACAAGTGGTCGGCGAGTACGGCCATTGGCGTCGTGTTATCGATGTAGACGGGCAGGGTGGTTGGATGCATTTTCGCCTATTGTCGGGGGTTCGCACCGTGTTGATCCGCAACCCCAAAACCCCTTTGCGTCGCAAAGCGTATGAAGGCGCAGAGGCCGTGGCCTTTGCCCAACAAGGCGTGATCGCGCGCGTAGGAACCTGCACAATTGATTGGTGCAAGGTTAGTGTTGGCAAGCTGCGCGGATGGGTTCAAAAAACCGAGATGTGGGGCGTCGGAAAAAACGAATTGCGCGACTAGGGCGGACATTTAGATGCCGCGCGTGAATAGAAAGCCGCGCTTTTCGAAATAGATATCCCAGTCGCTTTTATGCTTTTGAAAAACATCCTTAAGCCCTGCTAAATTTGATCGTTCATCAGCGATTAAAACCCAGCCTCTGGCAGAAACATAATCTAGTAATCGATCTAACAACTGATGCCGCTGGGGTGTTGGCAGCATGTGCAAAGTTCTGTCGAATAGTAGCAGATCGAATACGCCGTCAGGGACAAAGTCGGTAATATCTGCAGCAAACGCAGTGATCGAAAGTTGTTCCTGACTGGCTGCGTCATTCAGATCCCTGACACCGCTTTCGGATAGGTCCACACCGACAACTTCATGACCCATCCGTGCGATGAACAGCGCGTCTCGTCCTTGACCACAACCAATATCCAACACGCGCAGTTTGGGTTCTTGGCGCGGTTCGAAAAACTCTACCAATTGACGAGTTGGCTCGCCCAAAGCCGACTGCGTCGAGGCGTAAAGTTTTTCGTAGCCATAGATCATCTACAGCCACCGTCTATGGCGGGTATTAGGCCTTGAGATCATGTGATCCCATCCAACCCACGTCCTTTCAATAATGCATCTACCGTTGGCAATGATCCGCGAAACGCTTTGTACAAAACATCTTCGGGCTGCGATCCACCTGCGGAATAAATGTGTTTTTCTAAACGCGCCGCCAAATCTGGATTGAACGCATCCCCAGTTTCTTCGAAGGCGGCAAATGCGTCGGCATCCATAACTTCTGACCACATATAGGAATAGTAACCAGCGCTGTATCCATCGCCAGAGAACACGTGGGCGAAATGGGGTGTTGCATGGCGCATGGTGATTGCGCTGGGCATCCCGATCCGGTCCAAAATTTCAGCTTGTTTCTGCATCGGATCGGCTGGCGGCTCTTCCGTGTGAAACGCAAGGTCCACCAACGCGCTGGATGTGTATTCCACCGTTGCAAACCCTTGATCAAAATTCTCGGCCGCCAACAGGCGCTTCAACAAATCCGCAGGGATCACTTCGCCAGTATCTGCGTGGCGAGCGTATTTTTCCAGCACCTCGGGGACGGACAGCCAGTGTTCGTATAGTTGGCTGGGCAGTTCAACAAAATCGCGCGCGACGGATGTGCCTGCGATGAATTGATATGATACGTTCGACAGCATAGAATGCAATGCGTGGCCAAATTCGTGGAACAACGTGCGTGCATCATCAAAGGTCAGCAAGGCAGGTTCGCCTTTTGGGGCTTTGGCAAAATTGCACACGTTAATAGTGATGGGGCGAATTTCTTCGCCCATGGCTGATTGAGAGCGGAACCGCGAACACCATGCGCCAGATCGTTTGGACGCGCGGGCGAAATAATCACCGATGAAAACAGCAATATGTTTACCATCTTTTGTGACCTCCCACGCGCGGGCATCGTCGTGATATAATGGGATATGCAGGGGCGAAAACTCTAATCCGAACAATCGGTTGGCGCAGTCGAACGAGGCCTGTACCATTTGATCCAATTGGAAGTATGGCTTTAATTCAGCCTCGTCCAAATCATGTTCTGCTTTGCGCAGTTTTTCTGAATAATACCGCCAGTCCCAAGGGGCGAGCGGGCCTTCTATTCCATCCTCAGACATTAATGCAGCAAGTTTTTTGGCATCTCGGTTTGCGGCGCGTTTTGCAGGTTCCCAAACTGCCATTAACAGGTCTTTCACGGCTTCTGGTTTGCGTGCCATTTGGGTATCAAGTTTGAAATCTGCAAATGTGTCAAACCCCAGTAAATTGGCACGTTCTTGGCGCAGCTTCAGTGTTTCTGTCACGATCTCTCGATTGTCGG
>CALDZS010000023.1 GCA_937944065.1 uncultured Amylibacter sp.
TCCACAATCGGGCAAGCGAGGCTGCGATCAAAAATCATCGTTTTCACGAACTTATCGGTGAAATGGCACAAAACCCATATCTATCCGCAAGTCTCAGCCGATTGTTGATTGATCACACACGCCTAAGTCAGACCTTTTACCGCCCATCTTCGCAGGTTGAAGAACAGCTTGTTCAAGCCGCTTGCGAACAACATGATGCAATGATCATAGCACTTGAGGCGCGACAAAGCGCACTAATCGCAGATCTGACCTTACAACACTGGGAATTATCACGCGACCGTATGGAGAAATACGTATCCCCTGACCCGCTTCCGGTCGACGTCTTACCTTTTGAGGATCGAAAAAATGCAGTTTGAAGGCATCTACACGCCCGTTATCACTCCGTATCACGCGGATTACTCCTGCAATGAACCTGCCCTTGCGCAGACCATAGATTATCTGATTGATAACGGTGTCCACGGCATCATTGTGGCAGGCACGACTGGTGAATATTATGCCCAAACCCGCGACGAGCGGGCAGATTTGATGGCGAAATGTGCCAGTTTGATTGCGGGACGCGTCCCGATGATTGTCGGTACCGGCGCCATTCGAACCGAGGACAGCATCGAATACGCGCAGCTCGCATTGAAAAACAATGCCGATGCGTTACTGGTCGCGACACCGCCCTACGCGTATCCAACGGCACGCGAAATTGCGTTGCACGCATTAGCCATCGACCGAGCGGCCGACCTGCCGATTATGCTGTATAATTATCCAGGCCGAATGTCGGTTAATATGGATGCCGAGACGTTGGATCGCCTAGGTCGCAGCCCCAATTTCTGTGCAATCAAAGAAAGCTCTGGCGACCCTGATCGCCTACACATGTTGGCGCGGGATTATCCGCATATAGCACTTTCGTGCGGGATGGATGACCAAGCACTCGAATTTTTTGCATGGGGTGCGCGCAGTTGGGTTTGTGCGGGTTCGAATTTTGCACCTAAGGCGCATATCGCACTGTACCAAGCGTGCGCGGTTGAAGGCGATTTTACCAAAGGGCGCGCAATCATGTCCGCGATGTTGCCGTTGATGCGCGTTTTGGAACAAGGCGGCAAATTCATTCAATGTATAAAATACGGATTAACGTTACGCGGAATTGATGCAGGTCCACCACGTAAGCCTTTGCAACCGCTGAATAAAGACGACAAACGCGAACTGGCACAGGTGATCAAGACGCTTGATACGTCTATCGCTCAAATTCAAGGATCAGCCTTATGACCGAACTTTTGACCCATACAGAATACAAAGCGATTGCCGCTGAAATTGACCCGCCACGCACTGCATTCATCGACGGTAAATTTCAGGCCGGACATGGCGCCAAGATGAAGACGACAAATCCAGCCACGGGCGAACTGATCTGCACAATTGCGGCGTGTAACGCAGCTGACGTCGATCTTGCCGTGTCCAAGGCACGCGAGGCCTTTGACCAACGTGTTTGGGCAAAGCTTAATCCGTCGGATCGCAAGGATGTGCTGATTAAATTGTGCAAACTGATAACACGCAACGCAAGAGAGTTGGCTGTTTTAGAAAGTTTAGACAGCGGAAAACCCATTCTTGATTGCGAGACAATCGACATCCCCGAAACCATCCACACCATAAAATGGCATGCAGAGGCAGTTGACAAGATTTATGATCGAACAGCACCTGCAAATGATGATGCGATTGCAATGATTGTACGTGAACCAGTTGGGGTCGTAGCTGCTATCTTGCCATGGAATTTCCCATTACTGATGATGGCATGGAAAATCGCACCCGCATTGGCGGCTGGCAATTCTGTCATTGTGAAACCTGCAGAACAAACTAGTCTGACTGCGCTGCGCATAGCTGAATTGGCGATGGAGGCGGGTCTGCCGCGCGGCGTCTTACAAGTGTTGCCAGGCGACGGTCCCAGTGTCGGCGAACCATTGGGTTTACACATGAATGTTGACATGGTCAGCTTCACCGGTTCGACTGAAACCGGAAAACGTTTTTTGCGCTATTCCGCAGACAGTAACATGAAAAAAGTTGTCCTTGAATGCGGTGGTAAGAACCCAGCCATCGTTCTGAACGACGCCGAGAATTTGGACCATGTCGCCGAGCATGTGGTTAATGCAGCCTTTTGGAACATGGGCGAAAACTGTTCAGCTACGTCACGTCTTATCGTACAATCAGGTGTTAAGGATGCCTTGATGGAACGAATAGTTGCACGCACGCGTGATTGGAAAACTGGCGATCCACTGGATCCCGCAAATCATCTTGGTGCTTTGATAGATGCGGATCATTGCACAAAGGTAACGGGTTATCTGGGCGGCAAAGCGCTGATAGGTGGCACAACCGAAGGGCCCTACGTCCAACCTACGATATTTGACGAGGCAGAAAACAAGGCTGCATTGGTGGACGAAGTTTTCGGGCCAGTCCTGACAGTGATAACCGTTAAAACCTATGACGAAGCAATCGCCGTTGCGAACGACACAGATTATGGACTGGCCGCCAGTGTGTTCACCGCAAACGGTCGCCGTGCCATTCAGGCCGCGCGTGATATTAAGGCTGGCACGGTAACTGTGAACTGCTATGGCGAAGGCGACGCGTCAACACCCTTTGGCGGGTACAA
>CALDZS010000024.1 GCA_937944065.1 uncultured Amylibacter sp.
ATCGCAGACAGTTGGGTTTTGCTGGGTATGTTTGGATTCTTTCTAGGGGCGGCCATATGGGCATTTTTACCCAGCCAAGCCGACGCAAGAAAAGATGCGCAAATGATCCCGTTCCGCAATGATGATTTGGGCGAGACTTGCACGAATGGGTGTAATGACTGCGTCTGCAAAACACACGCACGGACTGTGAAAGGTGCGGCACATGACTGATAAGAAAGTAGATGAAGAAACTGGTGTAGAGACCACTGGTCACACTTGGGACGGTATTGAAGAGCTGAATAATCCGTTGCCGCGTTGGTGGCTTTGGACATTGTACGCAACAATCATTTGGGCGATTGGATATACCATCGCATACCCTGCTTGGCCTATGTTAAAGGGTGCCACAACTGGTTTCCTAGGCTATTCAACCCGTGCTGAAGTTAGCGAAGATATTGCAAATCATAACGCAAAGAACAGCGCGCTTGTTGCAGAATTAAACGCGGCTAAGCTATCTGAAATTGACCCTAACGGCGACTTACATCGATATGCGGTGGCGCGTGGTGGTTCGGTATTCCGTGCACAGTGTTCACAATGTCACGGGTCGGGTGCAGCTGGTGCCAAAGGGTATCCTAATCTGTTGGATGATGATTGGCTTTGGGGCGGCAGCATGGATGCTATTTCTGCATCCGTTAAGCACGGAATTCGCAATGAAACGGATGATGACGCACGCTACTCTGAAATGCCTGCATATGATGAGCTACTGGAAGATGATCAAATCAAAGCCGTGGTTGAATATGTTGTCAGCCTGTCATCAGCAGAGTTTGATCAGACACTTGCAGACAGCGGTAGCGTGGTCTTTGCAGAGCAATGTTCAGCATGTCACGGCGAAACAGGATTGGGTGATCGCGAACAAGGCGCACCGAATTTGAAAGATGCTATCTGGCTTTACGGCGGTGACCGCGAAACACTTGAAGACACTGTCAGGAACGCGCGGTTTGGCGTCATGCCAGCATGGGGACAACGATTAAGTGACGAGGATGTCCGTGCAGTTTCTGTCTATGTTCATGGCCTAGGCGGCGGTGAATAGGGCAGGATAGGCCGCTACCACGGCCCGCCCCGAGGTGACCCTGTTCGCAAAACAAGTCGCTTCGGGGTGTTTGACATAGATCAAATCGTCATTGACGTAATGTTGCTAAGCAGACGGTGCGAACAGGATAATTTTATGACAGCCCCATCACTTTACGCCCCGCGTGAACCGATTTTCCCCAAACGCGTGACTGGATTCTTCCGCCGTATGAAATGGTGGATTTTGGTGGTCACGCTTGGGATATACTATCTAACACCATGGATTAGATGGGACAGAGGCCCCAATTTGCCCGATCAAGCTGTGTTGATCGACATGGCGCATCGGCGCTTTTATTTCTTTTGGATCGAGATTTGGCCGCACGAATTTTATTTCGTCGCGGGTCTGCTGATTATGGCTGGACTGGGCCTGTTTTTGTTCACGTCCGCGCTTGGACGGGTTTGGTGTGGATATACATGTCCACAAACCGTTTGGACGGATTTGTTCATTCTTGTCGAACGCTGGATCGAGGGGGACAGGAATGCACGCGTAAAGCTGCACCATGCGAAATGGAGCATCAGAAAGTGGCGCCTGCGGTTCACCAAATGGACAGTTTGGCTGTTGATCAGCATTGCAACGGGTGGCGCATGGGTTTTCTACTTTACTGACGCGCCGACTTTGCTGCGTGACTTACACAACTTTTCGGCGCATCCCATCGCCTATGGAACCATAGCTTGCCTGACCGCCACAACATTCGTTTTCGGTGGGTTTATGCGCGAACAAGTCTGCATCTATATGTGCCCATGGCCACGTATCCAGGCGGCCATGATGGACCCAGATACCATTACTGTTGCATACCGCGAATGGCGCGGCGAACCGCGTGGAAAACAGCGTGTTGAAGGTACAGGCGACTGCATTGATTGTATGGCTTGCGTTAATGTCTGCCCGATGGGTATCGATATTCGGGATGGTCAACAGATGGAATGCATAACTTGTGCGCTTTGTATTGATGCCTGCGACGACATTATGGACAAGATTGGCAAACCAAGGGGGCTTATCGATTATCTAGCGCTCAGCGACGAACCTGCAGAGCGCGCGGGGGCTGCGCCCAAGCCACTGTTGAAGCATATTCTGCGTCCTCGCACTATTCTGTACACTGTTATGTGGTCGGCAATTGGGCTGGGTCTGCTTTATGCTTTGTTTGTGCGGTCCGATATTGATCTAACGGTCAGCCCGATTAGAAATCCGACCTATGTGATGCAGTCAGACGGCTCAATTCGTAACATTTATGATGTTCGCATTCGTAACAAACTTGGTGTGGAACGACGGGTTCATGTCGGTTTGACCAGCGAGGCAACCCTGCGCATAGATATCCAAGAGGATGATCGCACTTTGGAAATTTTGATCCCGGCTGACACAACGGTTTTACACCGTGTCTATGTGACCGCACGTCCTGAAGATCCTGCTGCATCGCTGGCGCAGACCGAACTACGGCTTTGGATCGAGGATCGCGAGACGGGCGCACGGGCCAGCCGTCCAACATCATTTAACGGGAAGGTTGTGAAATGAAAGAAGTAACTGGATGGCATGTTTTCGCAATGTTTGCTTTGGCGTTTGGTATCATCATCGCTGTGAATCTGACTTTGGCCTTTAACGCCATACGCACATTTCCCGGGCTAGAGGTCAAAAACTCTTATGTTGCCAGTCAAAGCTTTGATTTGGACAGGGCTGCGCAAGAAGGTTTGAACTGGAAAGTGTCTGCCGATTTGCTTGATAACGTTTTGGTATTGCGTGTTATGCAGAACGATCAATCCATAGCGCCTGAAATTGTGTCTGCAACCTTTGGTCGGGCGACCAATGTTGCCCAAGACGAAACACCCCAATTTGTTTATGCACGGGGGGCTTACCGTGCGAATGTGGATGCAGGGGCAGGGAACTGGAATCTGCGTATCAAAATGCTGTCTGACACTGGTACATTGTTTCAACAACGTATCATCGTGCGGAAAGACAAATGACAGCCGCGTGTCCAGCATGTGCCGCCGCCCCTTTGGCACAAGACGTGTCAGATGCGCCGGCGCTGCAATTTTCGATACCCAGCATCCATTGTGCGGCTTGCATTGGTAAAATAGAGCGTCAGTTAAACGGTCTAATCGGCGTGAAAACGGCGCGGGTTAACCTGTCATTGAAACGTTTGTCAGTTACTGGACAGATCACCGAAAATGACGTGATCGCAGCGTTGAACAAGATTGGGTTCGAGGCTTATACGTTGGATACTGAAGCCTTGTCCAAAACCCGAGATTTGTTTGGACGGTCATTGTTGACGCGTATGGCGGTGGCCGGATTTGCCATGATGAATGTCATGCTACTGTCCGTGGCAGTTTGGTCGGGTGCCAGCGATGCGACGCGCGATCTGTTCCACCTGATTTCAGCGTGTATAGCGTTGCCGGTTATTGCCTATTCCGCTCAGCCGTTTTTCAAATCCGCATGGGGCGCATTGCAGGTACGTGGGTTAAACATGGATGTGCCGATTTCGCTGGCCATCCTTTTGGCAACGGCGATGTCACTATATGAAACGCTGAACCACGGTGAACATGCATATTTTGACGCTGCGATTTCCCTGACCTTCTTTTTATTGATCGGGCGATATCTGGATCACAAAACTCGATCTTCCGCGCGCTCTGCCGCGAAAGAACTAACAGCGTTAGAGGTTCGAACAGCTCAACGATTAACCGATGGTAAGGCGCAGACGGTTGCTGTCTCGACATTGATCGTTGGTGACGAGGTTTTGGTACCATCCGGCGCGCGCGTACCTGTTGATGGGCGGTTGATTAGCACCGATGCCTTAATAGATCGTTCGTTCTTGACGGGTGAAAGCACCGCAATAAAGGCGGTGATGGATGCCTCGATACAGGCGGGCGAAATAAACATTGGTCATCCAATCAAAATTGCGGCGACAGCGGTTGGTGAAGACACTTCGATCCGCCAGATGGCGGCCTTGGTGGAAACGGCCGAGAATAGCCGCAATAGATATACGACACTGGCGGACAAGGCTGCGCAGATTTATGCACCGGTGGTTCATCTGCTGGCGCTGGCCGCTTTTGTTGGCTGGATGGTGGCGACTGGTGATGTCAGGCACGCGTTGAATATCGCGATTGCGGTTTTGATCATTACCTGCCCATGCGCGCTTGGCTTGGCTGTGCCTGCGGT